>JBKOWA010000606.1:0-4893 GCA_046724155.1 Actinomycetota bacterium | reverse complement strand
CATCTGGACTGGCCGACCGAGGTCAGCGTCGGCGAGTTCCTGATCGGGATGCGATGATGACCGGCGTTCTTACCCCGACCAGACCAGCCGCCTAGACTGGGACAACGCCGGAGCGGATCGCGAGGACGGTTATGGCCTCTGATCGGACCGCGGTAGCGGGTACCGCGGCAGGCGCATCGGGCAGGTTCGCGGTTGCCCGGCTGCTGCGCCAGCTGCCAGCAAACAGGTTGGTCCCGTTTTTCGCCTGGGCGATCCTGTTCGTGGTCATGTGCGGGTTCGACACGTTGACGTTCGTCAACTTCCCGTTGTATGCCACCGAGTCGGCCAGCCCCCTTGCCGGTGCGTTCTACCTGGTGGCGATCCTCGTCCTGCAGGTCTTCTACTTCAGCAACCCGAACGTGCGGCAGCGACCGCCGGTGAGCTACCTGCTGCTCGGGGTGCTGGCCGGGCTGGCCTTCCTGCCGTTCCGGCAGTTCCACCAGGCGTGGATCGGCCAGCCCTGCTTCCTGGCCGGCACGGTGCTGCTGATCCTGCCACGGCGGGTCGCCTGGTCGGTCTTCCCGCTGATCGTCGCCGGCAACGCGGCCCTGCGGTGGTACTACGACCACGGTCCGGTGCACTACGGCAACGCTACGGTGAACACCGTCTACGTCGCGGTGGGGACCATCGACACCGGCCTGGTGGTGTTCGGGCTGACCCGGCTGGCCGGACTGGTCACCAGGCTGCACGAGGCCCGCACCGAGCTGGCCGAGATGGCGGTCGCGCAGGAACGGCTGCGGTTCGCCCGGGACCTGCACGACCTGCTCGGCTACAGCCTGTCCGCGATCACCCTCAAGAGCGAGCTGACCCACCGGCTGGCGCTGAAGAACCCGGAAAAAGCCCAGGAAGAGCTCGCCGAGGTGCTGGACATCTCCCGCCGGGCGCTGGCCGACGTCCGCTCCGTCGCCCGCGGCTACCGCGAGCTGTCCCTCGACGCCGAGGCCGCCTCCGCCCGATCGGTCCTGACCGCCGCCGACGTCGACGTCCGGATGGACCTGAAGTACGGCGAACTACCGCCACCGGTCCGCACCCTGCTCGCCACCATGCTCCGTGAAGGCGTCACCAACGTCCTCCGCCACAGCAAAGCCGAATTCTGCGACATCACCATCCGCGAAGAACACGGCCGCGTCGAGCTGGACATCCGCAACGATGGCGTACCCCCGGCCCCGGCAGAGCAGGACCCCGACAGCGGCAGCGGAATCGGCAACCTCTCCAGCCGGGTCACCACCCTCGGCGGCCACCTCACCACCGGGGTGGAACCCGACGGCCGGTTCCGGCTACACGCCGCTGTCCCCGTGCCGGCCCCCCGGCGAAGCCCGAAGATCAACCGCTGACTGCGCGCCCATGGCCACGGCCGAGTCCGGAACTGCCGCTGAGGCACGAGACTGGAGCAACCTATGCGCACCACGAGGGCGGTCATGGCCTCTGATCGGACCACGATGGCGCGCGCCGCGGCAAGCGCCCCGGGCAGGTTCGCGGTGGCCCGCCTGCTGCGCCAGCTGCCCGCGGACGCGATGGCTCCGGTGCTCACCAGAGCAGTCCTCGTGGTGGTCTTCAGCGGCTACGTCACCAGGTCGTTCTTCACCATTCCGGTCGGTGCGCACGGCATGGCGAGCCCGCTGCTGGGCGCGTTCTACCTGCTGTCGCTGCTCGCCCTGCAGGTCTTCTACTTCAGCAATCCCAACATCCAGCCACGGCCGCCGGTGAGCTACCTGCTGCTGGCGGTCCAGGCGTGCCTCGTCTTCCTGCCGCTGCTGCAGTTCGGGCACGCCTGGTTCGGCCAGCCCGGCTTCCTGGCCGGCACGGTGCTGCTGATCCTGCCGCGAAAGCTGGGCTGGACACTCTTCCCGCTGATCGCCGGGACGATGGCCACCATCCAGTGGTACTACCACCACATCCTGGTCAACGCGGTCTTCGGCGCGGTGGCAACCATCGACAACGGCCTGGTGGTGTTCGGGCTGACCCGGCTGGCCGGGCTGGTCACCGACCTGCACCGGGCCCGTACCGAGCTGGCCGAGATGGCGGTCGCGCAGGAGCGGCTGCGGTTCGCCCGGGACCTGCACGACCTGCTCGGCTACAGCCTCTCCGCGATCACCCTCAAGAGCGAGCTGACCTACCGGCTGCTGCTGAAGAACCCGGAGAAGGCGCAGGAGGAGCTCACCGAGGTGCTGGACATCTCCCGCCGGGCGCTGGCCGACGTCCGCTCGGTGGCCCGGGGCTACCGCGAGCTGTCGTTAGACCACGAGGCAGAGTCGGCCCAGTCGGTGCTGGTCGCCGCCGACGTGGCCGTCCGGATGGACCTGAAGTACGGCGAGCTGCCGGCGCAGGTCCGCACCCTGCTGGCCACCGTGCTGCGCGAGGGCGTCACCAACGTGCTCCGGCACAGCAAGGCCCAGCACTGCGACATCTTCGTCTGGGAAGACGATGACCGGGTGCGGATGGAGATCGTCAACGACGGCGTGACCGATGCCCCGGTCGAGCGCGACCCACACGGTGGCAACGGCATCAACAACCTGCGGGCCCGGCTGGAGGCAGTCGGCGGCACGCTCACCGCCGGGGTCGAGCCGGACGGCCGGTTCCGGCTGCACGCCTCCGTGCCCGGGTCCACCTCGGAGTCCGGGTCCACCTCGGAGTCCGGGTCCACCTCGGAGTCCGGGCCCACCTCGCCGCACTGGTGACGCAGCGCTCGAACCGGTAGCCCGACCGGCTCGGCCGGACGGCGGCGGCCCGGACTGATCAGGACGCCAGATCTCAGACCCAGCCGGCCTCGGATGCGATCCGGATCGCATCCACGCGGTTACGGGCGTTCAGCTTGGTGAGGATCGTGGTCAAGTAGTTACGTACGGTGCCGACCGACAGGTAGAGCTGCGCCGCGATCTCCATCGTGCTGGCACCGCCTGCGGTCAACCGCAGCACCTCGATCTCCCGTGGCGTCAGCGGGCATTCGGTGCTGTCCCAGGCGGCCAGCGCCAGCTGGCTGTCGACGACCCGACGGCCGGCCGCGACGCCGCGGATCGCGTCGGCCAGCTGCGCGGGGGGCGCGTCCTTGAGCAGGAACCCGCCGACCCGGGCGGACAGCGCGCGGCGCAGCGTACCGGGCCGGCCGAGGCTGGTCAGGATCAGCGTGCGGCACTCCGGCTGCTTCTCGTGCAGCTCCTTGGCCGCCGTCAGGCCGTCCTTGCCGGGCAGGTCGATGTCGATCACGGCCACATCCGGCGCGAACTTCCGGGCGGCCGGGACGATCTCGTCGCCGGAGGCCACCTGGGACACCACCTCGATATCCGGCTCGAGGCTGAGCAGCGCAACCAGGGCACCGCGGACCATGTGCATATCCTCGGCCAACAGCACTTTGATCATAGCCACGGCGCCCCTCCGACCCCCGTCCCCTACCCGCGCGACGCCGGTACCAGCGGTGACCAGCCGTGAGGCGCAGCCGTGGTACCCGCCGGCCGTGTCGCATTCGGCATCAACCAAGGAGACCGGGGCTTCGCTGAGGTCTATGCTCCTGCCGGCGGCTCATATAGCCTACCCGTCCAGGCCCGGCAACCCCATCGGGCTCGGGCCAGGCGAACGAGCGCAGCGAGCAAGTCGATGGGCAACGAAGGAGCCAGCACCGAGCATCGCGGGTCCGGCCCGCCACCTGGCCGCACAAGCACGATCCGCGGCCCACGGAGCGGGGCGCGCAGGCGAGCAGAGTATAGCAGCGCCGCTGGCGTCCACCCAGGACCGCCGCCGGGTCCGGCCGGCCGGTCGCCCGGCGGACCCGGCGTATCGGGCCACGCCCGCAGCGTGCCGCGGCCAGGGCACTCAGCACGTGCGGAGATGCCGTCCGGCACTTCCGCGGTGAACCATTTCTGGTAGCTAGCCGTGCGCCGGCCCCGGATTGCCGAAATACGCGGTCGAAATCGCGGTGAGTCCCATCCGGATTTCCGGTGCGGCCAATATCCGGCCTATGGCGGGTGCCCTGGCGGCCGGTGCCGGCAGTACGGTTTCCGCCAGGAGGACATGGTGACGTCCACCCACGTAGCACCCCAGGCAGAACTGGTCCGGCGGGTGGCGGAGCTCGTGCCCCTCCTCCGGAAGAACGCGGAATGGGCGGAGGAGAACGGCAGGCCGCACGAGGTGACGGTGGCCGCCATGGCGGAAACCGGGATCTTCCGGATGCGGGTGCCGGCCCGGTACGGGGGGCAGCAGTCGCCCGCCCAGGTGCTGGTGGAAGTGGCGGCCGAGCTCGGCCGGGGCGACGCCTCGGCGGCGTGGGCCACGTCCGCCTGGTGGATGGCAAGCTGGCTGGTCGAGATGTTCCCGGAGCCGGTGCAGGCGGAGGTCTTCGACACCCCGGACGTCCGGGTGTGTGGCACGCTGAGCGCCGAGGGCACCGCGGCCAGCCGGCCCGGCGGTGCCGTGCTCAACGGCCGGTGGCGGGCAGTGAGCGGCGCCAGGGACAGCCACTGGCAGCAGGTCGTCGCCATTTCGGCCGCCCCGGACGGCACCCCCGACCCGGTGCTGGCGCTGGTGCCGACCCGCGAGCTGCAGTTGGTCGAGGAGCACCTACCCGAGCTGGCCGGCGCCGGAGCCGCCACCACCATCGCCACCGAGGTGTTCGTGCCGGCCGAGCGGGTGCTCCGGCTCGGCACGGTGCTGCGCGACCGGCACCGGCCCACCCGGGCGGCCGCCCCGGCCTACCGGACCCCGCTGCTCGCGATCGCGGCCGCGTCCTCGGTCGGCACCATGATCGGCCTGGCCAAGGCGGCCCAGGACGACGCATTCGAGCGCCTGCTGGCCGGCCGTGCCGGGTTCCCCCCGCGGGCGGTGGGCGCGCGTGCGGGCTCCCCCGGCCGGCCACCCGTGCCA
>JBKOWA010000244.1:0-3496 GCA_046724155.1 Actinomycetota bacterium | reverse complement strand
GTCGACGGGTGGTCCGCTGTCTGCTCGATCCGGCGCTTGATCTCGCCGGGGGACATCCCGGGGAAGCGGGCCTGCAGCAGGGCCACCGTGCCGGTGACGAACGGGGCGGCGAAGCTGGTGCCGGTGCCGGTCTGCAGCGGGCTGCCCACCCGGCCCTTCTCGATGAAGGTGCTGACCACGGTGTCGGCCGGGGCGACCACCGTCACGTAGGCCGCTTTGCCGTAGACCGACTCCTTGTACAGCGTGCCGTCCTGCGCGATGCCGCCCACCGCGATCACGTTGTCGAACTCGGCGGCCAGCGCGGCCGGGTAGAGGTTGTGCTCCGGCAGCCTGTCGCCCTGCTCGTCGGCGTTTCCCGAGGCGGCGACGATGACCACGTTGTGGGCGACCGCGTTGCGCACCGCAGCGCGGAACGCCGCGCGCAGCTCGTTGCCGAGCAGGTCACCGTCGACGGTGATCGACACGTTGACCACCCGGGCGCCGTGCTGCACCGCGAGGTTGAGGGCGTTCACCAGTTTGATCGGGGCTGCCGTGGTGGCCTGCCCGTTGTCATCGACGCCCCAGGTCTCCCGGATCGGCAGGATCTCCGCGCCGGGGGCCACTCCCTCGAACCCGATGCCGTCCCGGTGGTGCGCGGCGATGATGCCGGCGACCAGCGTGCCGTGGGTGGCGCAGTCGGTGTTCGCACCCGGTCGCGGCGTCCCGGTCGTGAGGTCGAACCCGGTGCGGACCTGGCCGGCGAGCTGGGCCTGGTCGCCCTGCACCCCGGAGTCGACAACCGCGACCCGGATGCCCTGCCCGGCGGTGTACCGGTGCGCCTGCTGGTAGCCGAGCCGCCGCTGCGGCCAGGTCACCTGGGACAGCGCGGCGTTCGGGAACGGCTTGATGTCCCGGATGTCGTTGTACCGGCACGCCGCCTCGCGGGGCTGCGGCTCCACCCCGCCGCCGGACGGCCTCGGCGCGGCGGCGACGACCGGCACGGCTTGGGCCAGCACGGGGGGCTGAGCCGGCAGGGTCCCGGCCTGCGGGCCGGCGTTGGCCAGCGCCGCGACCGCCAGCACCATGGGGGCGACTGCCGACACCAGACCCCGCACCCTGCCCTCCCGATCAGTCCGTCCCGCTCGATCCTAGGACGCGCGCAGTGCCCGCCAGGCAGGTCGGTGCTGGCTGGGCGGGACCGGGCCGGCTGGGCAGCGGGCCAGGTCAGCCCCCGGAGACCTGCCGCTTCATGTCACGGAACAGCACCCGGCCGCCGGCCGCTGTGGCCAGCCCGCCGAGCAGGATGGTGACCAGGGTGGCCGACAGCGACAGGCTGAAGCCGATCACAGCGAGCACGAAGCCGCCGAACGCCAGCGCCAGCCCGGAGGCGAGCGCCGCGCCGGCCGCCCGGTAGTTGCCGGCGCTCAGCGGGGCCTGGGCGCCGGACGTGGCGCGCCGGACGCCGACCACCAGTGCGACGATTCCTATCAGCACGAACAGCACGTGCATGGGTGCTCCTTTGCCGGTGCCTCACACCAGGTCGATCTCGACCTCCCGGCCGAGCCAGGACTTCAGCTGGCGCAGGGCTTCGGGGATGTTGACCACATTGCCCAACACCAGAGGAACGTTGCCCTGCCGGTCCGCGTTCCGCCGAGGCATCCGGACCACGACCGGGTGCGCGGCGAACAGCGAGTCGGCGCGCAGCCAGCCGAGCAGCGTCTCGCCGGCCAGGCTGACCCGGCTGAACTCCGGCCAGGGCAGGAACGCGGCCCGGCCGCCCGCCCGGACCGTCACGCCGCGCCCGTCGGCCAGCGTGTTGTGGCCGCCACTACGCCGGGTCAGCCACCACAGCAGCACGCCGCCGACGACCGCCGCGTCCAACACCAGCATGCCGAGACCGGCCAGCAGCAGCACGGCCCCGCGCGGGTTGGAGGAGTGCGCCATCCGCTGCAGCAGCCAGCTCGCCGCGGTGAGCACCGCCGCGGTGGGGATGAGCACCAGCATGGCGAGGGTCAGGACGGCCTGGCGGCTGATGCGCGGCCGCGCCCGGACGAGCTCGATCGCATCCTCCTCCACGTCCGGGAGGCTATCGCGCATGGGCAATGCCGCCCCCGGCTGGCACGATGTGCGCTATGTCTGACCGGCCGGTGCCGACCAGCGCGTCGTACTCGATCACGGTTCGGCTGCACACCCTGGTGGACCCGGCGGTGGTCGGCCGGGTGGCCACCGCGGTCGCGGTGGCCGGCGGCGTGGTGACCGCCATCGACGTGGTGGAGTCGCACCACGACCGGTTGACCGTGGACACCACCTGCTCGGCGTTGGACGGCGAGCACGCCGAGGAGATCGTGGCCGCGCTGCGGGCGGTGCCCGGGGTGTCGGTGCACAAGGTCAGCGACCGGACGTTCCTGCTGCACCTCGGCGGCAAGATCTCGGTCAGCCCCAGGGTGCCGCTGAAGACCCGGGACGACCTGTCGATGGCGTACACCCCGGGCGTCGGCCGGGTTGCGCTGGCCCTTGCGGAGAACCCGGAGGACGTGCGCCGGCTGACCATCAAGGGCAACAGCGTCGCGGTGGTGACCGACGGGTCAGCGGTGCTCGGGCTCGGCAACCTCGGGCCGGGCGCCGCGCTGCCGGTGATGGAGGGCAAGGCCGCGCTGTTCAAGCGGTTCGGCAACATCGACGCCTGGCCGATCTGCCTGGCCAGCCAGGATGTGGACGAGATCGTGCGCACCGTGGAGCTGATCGCACCCGGGTTCGGCGGGATCAACCTGGAGGACATCAGCGCGCCGCGGTGCTTCGAGGTGGAGCGCCAGCTGCGGGAGCGGCTGGACATCCCGGTGTTCCACGACGACCAGCACGGCACCGCGATCGTGGTGCTGGCCGCGCTCACCAACGCGCTGCGCTGCGTGGCGAAGGCGCTGCCGGCGGTCCGCATCGTGGTCGCCGGTGCCGGGGCCGCCGGCACCGCGATCTGCGACCTGCTGCTGGCCGCCGGGGTGCGGCACCTGCTGGTGTGGGACCGCGAGGGCATCCTCGCGCCGGACGACCCCTCGCTGGGCGAGGCGAAGCGCCGGCTGGCCGCCCGGACCAACCCGCAGGGCCGGCGTGGCGGGCTGCGGGACGCGCTGGTGGGCGCGGACGTGTTCATCGGAGTGTCCGCCGCCGACGTCCTGCCGGCCGCCGACCTGGCCGTGATGGCCGAGCGGCCGATCGTGTTCGCGCTGGCCAACCCGGATCCCGAGGTGCGGGTGGACGAGGCCCGGCAGTACGCCGCGGTGATCGCCACCGGCCGGTCGGACTACCCGAACCAGATCAACAACGTGCTGGCGTTCCCCGGCGTGTTCCGCGGGCTGCTGGACGCCCGGGCCAGCGAGGTGACCACCGAGATGCTGCTGCGGGCCGCGGGCGCGCTGGCCCAGGTGGTCACCGACGAGCAGCTCAACCCGTACTACATCGTGCCGAGCGTGTTCGACCCGGCGGTCACGCCGGCCGTGGCGGCGGCGGTCAGCGCGGCGGC
>JBKOWA010000545.1:0-3949 GCA_046724155.1 Actinomycetota bacterium | reverse complement strand
TGGGCCGCGCCGTCAGTCACCGCGCCGTCAGTCACCGCGCCGTCAGTCACCGCGCCGTCAGTCACCGCGCCGTCAGTCACAGGGGCCCGTGCTGACCTCCCCACTGGCCGAGGCGCCGAACCGCGCATCGGCGGCCACCTGCGCCGCGGTCAGCGCGAAGCCGGTTTCCGGATCATCCAGCGCGGCGGCGAAGATCACCCCGTAGACGCTGCCGTCGGGAGCGAGCAGCGGACCGCCGGAGTTGCCGCTGCGCACCGGGCCGCGGATCGCGTACGCCTCGCGCGCCACGGTCCTGGTGGAGTAGATGTTGGGGCCGCGGATGCGCTGGGTGTCCCGGATCCGGGCCGGCCCGACGAACAGGTTGCGCACATCCCGGTCCAGCGGGAAGCCGGCCACGATCGCGTCCTGCTGGCTCTCCGCCGGCCTGCCGGCGAACCGCAGCGGGGCCACCCGCAGCCCGGGGACCCGCAGCACGGCGATGTCGGTGTCCGGGTCGTACAGCACCACGGAGGCGTCGAGCCGGACACCGGTGGACAGCTGCACCTCCGGGTGGGCCACCCCGGCGACGACGTGGGCGTTGGTCATCACCCGGCCGGGCGCGTACACGAAGCCGGAGCCCTCGAGCCGCCGGTTGCAGGAGAACGCGACGCCGGTGATCTTGACGATCGACGGCCGCGCGGCGCGCACCGCCTGGCTCCTCAGCAGCGCCGGGTCCGGCGCCGCCACGTCCGGCACCTGGGTGGGCGCCAGCGGCCCGAACACCTCGGGGAAGTTGCCCTGCCGGACGGTCTCCTGCAGGGACTGGTACAGGTTGCGGACCGGACCGGGCACCGCGCCGTCCACGGCGTGGATCACCTCGGACCGGCGCACGGCCCTGGCCAGCTCCGGGAACGGCGCCGCGGCCAGCGGAGCGGCGACCATCCAGGCCGCCAGCAGCACGGCGGCCACGGACACCACGGCGCCGGCTGCGGCGTCGGCCACCTGGGCCGGCTGCCAGACCAGCCGCTCCCGCAGCTGGTTGCCCAGCCAGACCCCGGCGAACTGGCCGGCCATCGCCAGCAGCACCACCACGACGAGCGCCACCATGACCTGCCCGGTGCCGCTGGCCAGCCGGGTGGCGACCGGCGAGGCGAGCTGCAGGCCCAGCGCGGCGCCGCCGAGGAACCCGACGAACGACAGCGCGGAGACCACGAAGCCCTGCCGGTAGCCGCTGACCGCGAACAGCAGCGCCAGCACCAGGATCACCAGGTCGATCAGGCTGAACACGTCACGGCCTCACATTCAGCACACCGGTCTGGCCGAGCGCCTCGTGGATCGTGCAGACGAAGCGGTACTGACCCGGCGTGCTGACCGCGAAGTCGAGCGGCTGCTCACCGCCGCCGCCAAGGGTGGCCGTGGCCACCGGCTTCCCGCCGGCTACGAGGTCGCGGAACGTGAGGTTGTGCGGGGTGCTCCCGGTGTTGCGGAAGGTCAGCCGGACCCGGCCGACGCCGACCGTGACCGTGTCCGGGTCGAACCGGAACTGCCCGGTCGCGGACACCGTCACCGCCTGCACCCCGCCCGGCCCCGGCGTCACGGTGACCGACCTCGGCGTGGGCGCGGCGGCCTCCGGCCGGCGCTGGCAGCCGGCAGCGAGCACGGATCCGGCGGCTAGCAGGACAAGCCAGGCCCGGCCGATCGGTCGCATCGGGTCAGCCTAACGGGGCATGCTGTGCGCACTTACCGGCACCGGCCGGCCGGGCGTTCTCACCGGCGCCGATCAGCGGGCGGCAGGCCGAGCGCGCGATCCGGCAGCTCCCGGATGTCCGAGTGGTCCCAGGGGCGGGCCCAGCCGGCCTGCTCCAGCATCGCGTCCAGCAGCCCGGCGGTGAAGCCCCACACCAGCATGCCGCGCACCGAGAACGCCGGGCCGACGAAGCCGCGCCGGTGCCGCACCCGGAACCGGTTCGCCGGGTCGACCAGTTCGGCGACCGGCACCCGCTCCACCGCGGCGACCTCGCCGGGGTCCACCGGCGACACCGCCACCGGGGTGTGCCACCAGGCGATCACCGGGGTCACGTCGTAGCGGCTGACCGGGATGTGCAGCGCCGGCAGGACGGCGAGCACCCGGACGCCCGCCGGGTCGACCCCCACCTCCTCGGCCGCCTCGCGCAGTGCGGTGCCGGCCGGGCCGCCGTCATCCGGGTCGGTGCCGCCGCCGGGGAACGCCGGCTGGCCGGCGTGGCTGTTCAGGGTCGTGGCGCGCTGGATGAGCAGCACGTCCGGGCCGTCCGGCCCCTCGCCGAACAGGATCAGCACGGCGGACGGCCGGCCGCCGCCGTTCTCCGGCCGCAGGAACCGGGCCAGCTGGCTCGGTCCGGCCCCGGCCACCGCGTCCAGCAGTGGCTGCAGCCACGCGGGGTACGGCGCCTCGGCCGGCGCCCGGTTCGGTGTCTCAGCCAACGCGCACCCCGAGTCGCCGGACCACCTCGGCCGCCAGGTCGGCGTACTCCAGTGGCCCGACGTGCACCCCGGCAACGCTGCCGTCGGCGCGGACGAACAGGGTGAACGGCAGGCCGGCGACCCGGAGCATGGTGCGCAGCCGGCCGGTGGCGTCGAACACGCTGGCGAAGCGCACCCCGCGGGCGGCGGCGAAGTCGACGGCGGCACCGGCGGCGTCCTCGGTGTCGACCCCGAGCACCCGCAGCCGGCCGCCCGCCGCCTCCGACAGCCGCTGGAACGCCGGCAGCTCGGCCCGGCACGGGACGCACCAGCTCGCCCACCCGTTGAGCACCATCGGCACCCCCGACAGCCGGGCCAGCACCACGTCCGGTCCGCCGGCCAGGCAGGGCAGCGGGGCAGCAGGCAGGCCGGTGGCCGATACGGCCGTCCCGCCCGGCCGGGGCACCGGGCAGGTGGCCAACCTCGCCCTGGCCTGGGCGGCGGCCAGGTCGGTGCCGCCGGCCGGCGGGTGCCCAGCGGGACCGGTAGACCCGGTGTCCTTCGGCGTGGCGGCGCACCCGGCCAGGCCGGGAACCAGCAACCCGGTCAGGGCCAGCGCCACGACGGCAAGCAGCGGGCGGCAGGTCATTCCGGCGACGGGTCCTTCCGCACCAGCGCGGCCGCCACCGCCGGGTCGATCGGGCCCTCACCGTAGGACGGGCAGTCCTGGACCAGCGGGCAGGCCCCGCAGGCCGGCTTGCGGGCGTGGCAGCAGCGCCGCCCGTGCCAGATCGTCCGGTGCGAGAACATCGTCCACTCGCTCTTCGGGATCATCTCGGCAACCGCGAGCTCGATCTTCACCGGATCGGTCTCGGTGGTCAGCCGCCAACGCCGGGTCAGCCGCTGGAAGTGGGTGTCCACGGTCAGCCCCGGGATGTCGAAGGCGTTGCCGAGGATGACGTTCGCGGTCTTGCGGCCGATCCCGGGCAGCGTCACCAGGTCGTCCAGGCGGGGCGGCACCTCGCCGCGGTACCGCTCCACCAGCGCCTGGCCGAGCCGCACCAGCGAGCCGGCCTTGTTCCGGTAGAAGCCGGTCGGCCGCAGGATCTCCTCCAGCTCGGCCCGGTCGGCGCCGGCGTAGTCCGGGGCCGACCGGTACTTGGCGAACAGCGTGGGGGTGACCTCGTTGACCCGCACGTCGGTCGTCTGGGCGGACAGGATGGTCGCCACGGCGAGCTCCAGCGGGCTGGTGAAGTCCAGCTCGCAGTGCGCGTCGGGGTACGTCTCGGCGAGCACCCGGTTGATCCGGCGAGCCCGCCGGGTCCGGGCCAACGGGGTCTCCCCGGCGATCCGCCGCGCCGCACTCACCACGCGGGCCAGCCTACGCCGGGCCGCCGGAACGCGATCGGACCCCCATGGCCAGCGGGCCGGCCGACCCGGCGGGCCGGCGGGTGGACACGCCCGACCCCGGGGGTGGCTAGCGGGGCGGCGCAGGCATGCGTCAGGATTGAGACCGCCATGATTGGAC
>JBKOWA010000358.1:0-6355 GCA_046724155.1 Actinomycetota bacterium | reverse complement strand
GCCGCGTACCGGGCGTTCCACTCCGCCCACGGCCTGACGGTCAGGCTGCCGGGTGACGCCGACTTCTACAGCCGGGACGCGGCTCTCAACTACGACCTCGCCTTCCTGGCGTTCTGGTACCTGCGGCAGCGGTACGGGCAGGCCGCGGTGGTGCGCTACTTCATCGACTCGAACCAGCACGGCAACGCCGCCGGCCTGCTCCAGCGACACTTCCACCTGACCGCCCGGCAGTTCGTGAACGAGTGGGGCAAGTGGACGTTCAGCCAGCTGCGCTGAGGTCGGCTGCTGGGGTCGGCTGCTGGGGTCGGCTGAGGCTGGCTGCTGGGGGGAGGCGCTGCCGCTGGGTGCTCGCCGACCCGCCGACTTCGCGCCTACCGGCCGGGCCGGCAGCACCCCTGATCTCGCCGCCGCCGCGGTCCACGCTCTACGATCCGGGAGTGGACGGCTGGGGCACCGTGGGTTTGCTGCTCGTGGTAGGTGTGGCGTTCGTGGTGGTGGCGCTGTCGGCGAACCGGCTGCTGCGGCCGGACCGCGCCCGCGGCGACGCGCTGACGACGTACGAGTGCGGGATGGACCCGGTCGGCGAGGGCTGGGCGCAGACCCACATCCGGTACTACGTGTACGCCTTCCTGTACGTGGTCTTCGCGGTGGAGGCGGTGTACCTGTTCCCCTGGGCGACGATCTACACCAGGCCCGGGTTCGGTGCCGGCGCGCTCGCCGAGATGGGCGTCTTCGTCGGGCTGCTGGCCCTGGGCATCCTGTACGCCTGGCGGAAGCGGGTGCTGACATGGGTCTGAGCGACGTGGCACTCCCCGACCCGATCAAGTTCGTGCTGAACTGGGGCCGGCGGTACAGCCTGTGGGTGTTCAACTTCGGGCTGGCCTGCTGCGCCATCGAGTTCATCGCCACCTCGATGTCCCGGCACGACTTCATCCGGCTGGGGGTGATCCCGTTCGCGCACGGCCCACGCCAGGCCGACCTGATGGTGGTCTCCGGCACGGTCACCGACAAGATGGCGCCGGCTGTCAAGCGGCTGTACGACCAGATGCCCGAGCCGAAGTACGTGATCAGCTTCGGCGCCTGCTCCAACTGCGGCGGCCCCTACTGGGACTCCTACTGCGTGACCAAGGGCGTGGACCAGATCATCCCGGTGGACGTGTACGTGCCGGGCTGCCCACCCCGCCCCGAGGCCCTGCTGCAGGGCATCCTCCGGCTGCAGGACAAGATCGCCGCGGAGAAGGTGGTGCTGCACGGCGGCGCCCGGCCCGGCCTGGCCCGCGCCGACGGCTCCGCGCTGACCGCCCCGCTGCTGCCCGCGCCGGGCGGTGCGGGGTGACTCCCGAGGACCTGGGGGCCCGGCTGGCCGGGCTGGTCGGTGAGCCGGCGTCTGCCACGGTCGCGTTCGGGGAGGTGCACGTGGACGTGCCGGCGGACCGGTGGCTGGCCGCCGCCACGCTGGCCCGGGACGATCCGGAGCTGGGCTGCAGGTTCTTCGACTGGCTGTCCGGGGTGGACGAGCTGGACGAGGGCTTCGCCGTGGTGGCCCACCTGTACTCGGTGCGGCACCGGCATCACCTGCTGCTGCGCACCCGGGTGCCGCGGGCCGAGGCGCGGCTGGCCTCGCTGGCCGGCGTGTACGCCGGGGCGGCCTGGCACGAGCGGGAGACGTTCGAGATGTTCGGCGTGGCGTTCGACGGGCACCCGGACCTCAAGCCGTTGCTGCTGCCCGACGGCTTCGAGGGGCACCCGCTGCGCAAGGACTTCGTGCTGGCCGCCCGGGTGGCCAAGGCCTGGCCCGGGGCCAAGGAGCCGGGCGAGTCCGACCACGGCCCGCCGACCCGCCGCCGGATCCGCCCGCCGGGCGTGCCGGACCCCGCGGACTGGGGGCCGGCCGCCACCCCGGCGGTCGCCGAGCAGCCGGGCGGGGAGGGGACCGATGCCTGAGGCGGTCGAGGTCGCCATCAAGCTGGTCGCCGTGCTGGTGGCGTTCCTGGTGCTGCCGTTGCTGGTCGGGCAGACCGAGCACAAGGTGATGGCCCACATGCAGTCCCGGGTCGGGCCGATGTACGCGGGGGCGTTCCACGGCTGGGCGCAGCTGGTCGCCGACGGCGTGAAGTTCGTGCAGAAGGAGGACATCGCGCCACGGGCGGCGGACCGGGCGGTGTTCCGGCTGGCGCCGGCGGTCAGCCTGCTGCCGTACCTCATGGTGATGATAGTGATCCCGCTCGGGCCGGGCACCGTGGCCGAGAAGCTGGATGTCGGGCTGTTCTACGCGCTGGCGATCACCGGGATCGGCGTGGTCGGCATGCTGATGGGCGCGTGGGCGTCGGCCAACAAGTACTCGCTGATCGGCGGCCTGCGCGGGGCGGGCCAGCTGTTGGCGTACGAGCTGCCGCTGGTGCTGGCCGCCGCCTCGGTGGCGATGGCGGCGGGCACGCTGTCGCTGGTCGGGATCGTGGAGGCGTGGCGGCCGTGGTGGCTGTTGTGGCAGGCGCCGGCCGCGGTGGTGTTCTTCGTGGCGGGGGTGGCCGAGATCCGCCGGCCGCCGTTCGACATGCCGCTGGCCGACTCGGAGCTGGTCTTCGGCTACCTGACGGAGTACGGCGGGCTGCGGTTCGCGCTGTTCCTGCTGGCCGAGTACGCCGGCATCGTGGTGATCAGCGCGCTGACCGCGGTGCTGTTCCTGGGCGGCTGGCACGGCCCGCTGCTGCCCCCCGAGGCGTGGACGCTGCTGAAGACGTTCGCGCTGTCCTTCGTGGTGATCTGGCTGCGGGTGGCCTATCCCCGGCTGCGGGAGGACCAGCTGCAGCGGCTGGCCTGGCTGTGGCTCGTCCCGGTCGCGCTGGCCCAGCTCGTCCTCACCGGCGTAGTGGCCCTGCTCATCAGCTGAGTGCGGCAGGAGTTCCGGGCGTTCAAGGCCGCGCTGTCCGAGCTGCCGGTACTCACTCCGGAGAGCTCAGCTGACCCGGCTCGGGGAGGTCGTCGGGGTAGGTCACTTGAATCTCGGTGATGGTGGGTGGGAAGTCGCGTCGGTTGTTGGTGATGAACCGGTCTGCGCCGACGATGATCGCGGTGGCCAGGTGGGTGGCGGCTGCTGCGCGGAGTCGGTAGGAGCGGCACAGTGCGGTAGCCAGTTCGGCGGTGGCGCGGTCCACGGGGCGTAGGTCGAGGCGGGCCAGCAGCGCGGCCAACGCCCGGACCTCGTCGGTGTGCCCGTCGCGCAACGGCTTGCCGAGCACTTCAGGAAGCAGCAGCAGCGACCCGGCACCATCCGGCGGGTCGTCCTTGCTGAGGGGCTGGGTCGAGAACAGCGCGGTCACCCGTCGGCCCAGTTTGTGGTCGGGTGCCGCGGCGTAGATGAGCACGTCGGCGTCGAAGGCGTCCACTATCGCGCTCGGCGGCCGGCCCGGACCTCAGCGACCAGTTCCTCCGCCCGGTCTGCGCTCACCCCGCCCGAGCCGGCCAACGACGTCGTCCGCGCCGTTGCGAGCAGTTGGTGGATCTGCTCGGCGTCGGCCATCACGCGCTCGGCTCGCCGAGCGCGTAGCGCGTCCGGACGCACCAACACAGCCACTACCCGGCCGTGCCTGGTGATGGTGATCTCTTCACCGTCCTCGACGCGGGTGAGCAGATCGGGCAGTCCCGCTCGAGCTTCACTGACCGTCAACGTCGCCACGACGCAATCGTACTCCTGTGTACGTAGCCGTACAAAAATCGGCTCCTGGGTGGCAGCGTGCCCTGGCAGGCGGCCTCGAGCGGCAGGCGGCCCACCGAGCGGCGGGCACGGGTGAACGACCAGCGGTTGCGCTGGCGCAGCTCGTCCGCACCGGCGCGGTGGCCCTGCTCACAGCATGACCGAACGTGTCCTGCGTCGTCACCGTCAGCGGGAACGGCGTCGGCCAGCCCCGCTGGCGGTGAGCGTGTGACGGCTTGGTTGCGGACAGCGTCGGCAACGTCACGACGGGTCCACGTCGGTTGCGTCGTGCGGCAGGTATACCTGAGCCTGCCTGGCTGGGGTAGTTTCCGCGTGGGCATTGCGGCAGCCGCCGCGGTACCCGGGCTGCGGCCGGGCGGCCGGGCCCGTTCCGGGACAGGAAAGGAGTGTTGGCGGTGACCACCTTCCGCGCCGCGCAGGTCTCCTCCCCCGAGGGCGGCTTCGAGGTCGTCGAGCGAGATCTCACCGAGCCTGGTCGTGGCCAGGTGCGGGTGAGCGTCGAGGCGTGCGGGATCTGCCACTCCGATTCGGCCATCATCGCGGGCGCATTCCCCGGGACCACCTTCCCGGTCGTCACCGGTCATGAGGTGGCAGGCCGCATCGACGCAGTAGGCGAAGACGTAGCAGGCTGGGAGGTCGGCCAGCGAGTCGGGGTTGGTTGGGCGGGCGGATACTGCGGTCGATGCGATGCCTGTCGCTGTGGAGACTTCATCAGCTGCGCGCACCTGCAGATCCCCGGCCTCGCCTACCCGGGTGGGTTCGCCGAGCTCATCACCGTGCCGGTTTCCGGCCTGGCCCGCATTCCGGACGGGTTGGCCGCCGAGCAGGCGGCGCCGTTGATGTGCGCCGGGGTCACCACGTTCAACGGGCTGCGTCGGGCCAATGCGCAGGCCGGGTCGCTGGTGGCCGTGCTGGGCCTCGGCGGCCTCGGGCACCTGGGCGTGCAGTTCTCGCACAAGCTCGGCTTCGAGACGGTGGCCATCGCCCGCGGAGCGGAGAAGGCAACGTTCGCTCGTGCACTCGGCGCGGACCACTACATCGACAGCACCGAGCAGGACGTCGCCAAGCAGTTGCAGGTCCTGGGCGGTGCCAGCGTGGTGCTGGCCACGGTCACCAACGCCGATGCCATGGGCAGCACCATCGATGGTCTGCGCCCGCACGGCCAGCTGGTGGTCCTCGGTGCCACGCCTGAGCGGATTCCGCTCAGCCCACTGCAGTTGCTCATGCTCAGCCGAAGCGTTGCCGGGCATCCATCAGGGACGGCAAAGGACTCCGAGGACACGATGGCGTTCGCCAAACGCACCGGCATCCAGTCCATGATCGAAACCGCGCCGCTCGCCGAGGTCGGCGCGGCCGTCAGGCGCATGCTCGACGGGCAGGCTCGATTCCGCATGGTGCTCAAGATGGCACCCTGACCCCCCCGCAACAGCCAGGATGCACCTCCCCAACCCAACCGCCAAGCCGGCCGGTGTTTCATGGCTCGTGCACGGCGGCGATGCCACCCCCCGGCGAGCCGAATCTCGCCGTGGGTGCCGAGGTGCGGACGTTGCTGAAGACGTTCGTACTGTCGTTCGTGGTGATCTGGCTGCGGGTGGCCAACCCCGGTTGCGGGAGGACCAGCTGCAGCGGCTGGCCTGGCTGGGGCTGGTCCCGGTCGCGCTGGCCCAGCTCGTCCTTACCGGCGTAGTAGTCCTACCCATCGCCTGACCTGCCGGCCGTGGTTCGGCGGCCGGACACACCCGTCGAAATCCAGCGCATACTCGTTCGGCTGGGGTACTCTACGGCCGGAGCGGGATGCTCAAGGGGGTGGATGTGGCTGGTCCGGACGTCGTCGTGCTACCCGAAGATCGCGCTGCGCGACTGGCGGGTGTATCGGTTCGCCGGCTGAGCTACTGGCGGAATGCCGGGCTCGTTCATCCGTCCGTTTCCCGGCAGCTCGGGCCGCGCCGTACGGTCCGGCTGTTCGCGTTCACGGATCTCCTTCAGCTGCTCGTCGTTTCCGAGCTGCGGGACCGACTCCCGTTGCAGCACATCCGTCGGGTCGTCGAGCATCTGCGGGGCCGTGGTTACGAAGAGCCGCTGCGACAACTGGTGTTCGCAACAGCCGGCAAGGAACTGTACTTCCAGCACCCGGACGGCACCTGGGAGGGCGGATTGGCTCCTGACCAGGTCGTGTTCCACCAAGTGATCGAGCTGGAGCCGCTCCGCCGACGTATCGAGCGTGCGCGGCACCGCTCACCGGAGTCGAGTGGCCGGGTGGAACGTGCGCGGGGCCGACTTGGCTCCAAGGAGGTCTTCGCCGGAACGCGCATACCGGTTACCGCGGTGCGGGCGTATCTTGAGCGCGGGTTCTCCGCTGCGGATGTGCTGAAGGAATATCCCGACCTGACCCTGGCGGACGTTGAGATGGTCCGACGCCAGGCTGTCTGACTTGCTGTTCTGCCTTGATCACGACGTACCGTACAGCGTTGCCCGTATGCTTCGTGCGAAGCGTTATACGGTGATTACGGCAGCGGAAGCCGGCCTGCACCAAGCCGCGGACGACGACATCACCGTCTGGGCGGATGATCTGCAAGCAGTATTGATCACTCTTGACCGTGAGTTCAGCCGGCGGCGCCGTCAGAACGCGGTGGGTAGGCA
>JBKOWA010000593.1:0-2598 GCA_046724155.1 Actinomycetota bacterium | reverse complement strand
GGGTACCGGCTCGCCGCCCCACTCCGCCTCCCGGATCGCCCGCATCGCCGCCTTCTTGGTGTCCGGGTCGAGCCGGTCCACGAACAGCACCCCGTCCAGGTGGTCGGTCTCGTGCTGGATGCACCGGGCCAGCAGCTGGGTGCCGGCCACCTCGACCGGGTCGCCGAACATGTTCCACCCCCTGGCCACCACGTTCATCCGGCGGACGCAGTCGAAGGTGAGCCCGGGCAGCGACAGGCAGCCCTCCGGCCCGTTCTGCTCCTCCGGGTCCGGGTAGACCAGCTCCGGGTTGACCAGGTGCCCCGACTCGGCGTCGTCCAGGTGGTAGGTGAACACCCGCAGGCTCACCCCGATCTGCGGTGCCGCGAGGCCGACACCCGGCGCGTCGAGCATGGTCTCGAACAGGTCCTTGACCAGGGTGCGCAGCTCCCGGTCGAAGTCACGGACCGGCTGCGCGGGGGTGCGCAGGACCGGGTCGCCGAACACGCGGATCTGCTGGACGGCCACAGCGGGTCTCCTCGGTGCATCAGGTCCGGCGACAGTTCCGACAACCAGGGGCGCCGCCCAGTCTAGGGACCCGCGTGGCCGGCCCGCGGCCCGGCCGGCCGGTTCAGGGCTGAACGATGCCGGCCGCGTAGGCCCACTGGGTGATTGTGCCCCGGTTGCATACCGAGCCGAACCGCCAGGGCACCGCCAGCGAGGTGGTCTCGTCCGGCGGGATCACCAGCAGCAGGCCGGGCAGCGGCTCGCAGGCCCCGGTGACCGGCTCGCTGCCGCTCGGCACCGCTCCCCACGACAGCACGGTGGACGCCTTGCTGCCCGGGGCGAGCCGGACCAGCCGCGGCGGGTGCGCCGGGTCGCGGCGCTGGATGGTGGGCACCGGCTGCCGGGTGGCGGTGGCCAGCTGCAGGCCCCCGTAGCCGTACAGCGTGCAGGTACGGCCGGAGACGTTGGTGAGCACCAGGCGGGCGTGCCGGTGGCCGGCCGACGCGTCCAGCTCGCTCAACGCCCCGGTGAGGTCCGGGGTGTGGCACCGGGTCCCGGTCGGGGTCGGGGTCGGAGTCGGGGCCGGGGTGGGGTTCGTCGAGGTGCGGGGCACCGGCGCGCTGGTCGGGACGGCCGGAGGGGTCGTGCCGGCGACGCTGGAGGCGGTGTCGGCGGCCGCCGAAGGTCCGGACGCCGTTCCGGTGGTCGGCGTGGCGCAGCCGGCAGCGGCCAGGACGCACCCGGTGGCCAATGCGATCAATGCGGCTCTCACGGCTACCTCCCAGTATGGTGCGCGGCGGGCGCCGGGCACCTAACTGGTGTGACGTACGCCCGGATGCCCGGGTTGGCACAAATTCGGAGGGGAGGCGGGCGCCGCCTCCCCTCCGGAGTGAACCGGGCCGCCGCGGGCCGCTACGCCGAGGTGGTGACCTTGAACGCGATGCGGGTGAACGTCGGCGGGAAATGTCCGGTCAGGTTGTACCGGTACCCGAAGGTGAGCGTCGTGTTCCGGCTCAACGTCAGCGTGACGGTGCTGCCCTGCTTCGGCGGTACCGAGACGACCGCCTTCGTCACGCCGTCGACGGACACCGCGACCTCGAGCGCGAACCGGCTGGCGTTGGTCACCTGTACCGTCCCGCTCACGTCACCGGTGCACGGGCAGGCCATGGTCACCACCACCGGTGGTGCGCCCGGCGGGCAGTTCACCTTCACCGGATGGCCGACCGGCTTGGAGCTCTGGTGTGAGTTCGCGTAGAGGTAGCGCAGGGTGATGGTGGCCCCGTCCCGGGCCTGGAAGGAAATCGAGGCCGACCTGCTGGGCCGCACCACCAGTACGCGGGTGGTGAGCACCCTGCCGTTCATGATCGGTATGATCTTCAGGTGGGCGTAGGCCGTCGGGTTACGGGCCGAGACGGTCACGGTGGCGATGCCGACGCAGTTCTGCGGGCAGTGCACGGACACCGTCGGCCTGGGTGGCGGCAGGTACGGCTTGCACGCCGCCGGTGGTGCGGCGTACCAGGTGTTCGGCCCGCGGCTCCAGTGGCTGAGCTGCATCGGCTGGGTCACGCCGAGCCGGGCCAGGACCGCCGGCCAGCGCGGGGGGCTGCCCCAGCTCGCGCCGGTGTCGGTCTGTACGCAGGGGTTCCGCGGCACCAGCGGGACGCGGTACGTCCCGGGGGCCCGCATCCGGACCAGCCGGGCCTTGGTGACGAAGCGCTGGGGGTAGTCCCGCCCGCCTTGCAGCGGCTTGCGGTACTGCGCGTCCTGCACGAACAGCGTGCTGCACAGCCGCCGGGCAACGTGCACCACCCAGCTGTGGTGCACGGCATCGTAGGTATGCCTCATCACCCTCCGGCTGGCGTTCGCCGTCACGCAGCTCGCCAGCGAGCTGATCCCGGTGCTGTCCGGCAGCGGCGCTGCGCTGGCGGGCTGGGGGGTGGTGTCCTCCCAGCCACCGGTGGGCGCCGCTCGTAACGGCGCCACAGCCCCCGGAAAACCGCCGGTCCGCACCGCGCCGGCCGTGGACGCCAGCCCGATTGCCACGCCGATCGCGGCAACAAATGCCACCCGTCGCTTCGTCAGAATCCGTCCCATGAGCGCACACTCCCGTTC
>JBKOWA010000432.1:0-2813 GCA_046724155.1 Actinomycetota bacterium | reverse complement strand
GAACTACATCGCCGGCAAGCGGCTGGCGGCCGGGCGGCTGACCGTGGTGGACGCGACGAACGTGCAGCCCGACGCGCGGCGGCCGCTGGTCGCGCTGGCCCGCGAGCACGACGTGCTGCCGGTCGCGATCGACCTGGACCTGCCCGAGAGCGTGTGCCTGGCGCGCAACGCCGGCCGGCCCGACCGGGACTTCGGCGCGCACGTGGTCCGCCGCCAGCGTGACCAGCTGCGCCGCGGGCTGCGAGGCCTGTCCCGCGAGGGCTTCCGCACCGTGCACACGCTGCGCGGCGAGGAAGAGGTGGCGGCCGCCACGGTGACCAGGACCCGGCTGTTCAACGACCTGCGGGACCAGGCCGGGCCGTTCGACGTCATCGGCGACGTGCATGGCTGCCGCAGCGAGCTGGAGGCGCTGCTGGGCGAGCTCGGCTACACCGTGCAGCGGGACGGCGCCGGCCGGCCGACCGGCGCCCACCATCCGGGCCGGCGGGCGGTCTTCCTCGGCGATCTGGTGGACCGCGGGCCGGACACCGCCGGAGTGCTGCGGCTGGCGATGGGCATGGTCGCCGCCGGGGACGCGCTCTGCGTGCCGGGCAACCACGAGCACAAGCTGCTGCGCGCGCTGCGCGGCCGCACCGTGCGGGTCACCCACGGCCTGGCCGAGTCCCTGGCCCAGCTCGACCGGGAACCGGACGGGTTCCGGCAGCAGGTGGAGCGGTTCCTGGACGGGCTGATCAGCCACTACGTCCTCGACGGCGGCCGGCTGGTGGTGGCGCACGCCGGGCTGGTCGAGCGCTACCAGGGCCGCGCGTCCGGGCGGGTGCGCGAGTTCTGCCTGTACGGGCAGACCACCGGCGAGACCGACGAGTACGGGCTGCCGATCCGCTACCCGTGGGCGAGCGAGTACCGCGGCCGGGCCATGGTGCTGTACGGGCACACTCCGGTGCCGGCGCCGGAGTGGGTCAACAACACGATGTGCCTGGACACCGGGTGCGCGTTCGGCGGCCGGCTCACCGCGCTGCGCTACCCCGAACGCGAGCTCGTGTCCGTCCCGGCGGCCCGGGTGTACTACCAGCCGGCCAAGCCGTTCCCGGCCAACCCGGCCGCTACCCCGGCCCGGCAGCCGGACCGCCGCGAGCCCGACGTGCTCGACATCGGCGATGTCGCCGGCAAGCGGGTCATCGAGACGGCCTACCAGCGCCGCATCACCGTGCGGGCGGAGAACGCCGCCGCCGCGCTGGAGGTGATGAGCAGGTTCGCGATCGACCCGCGGTGGCTGGTCTACCTGCCGCCCACGATGAGCCCGGTCGCCACCTCCACCCGTGCCGACCTGCTCGAACACCCCGACCAGGCCTTCGACGCCTACCGCGGTGACGGCATCGACCAGGTCATCTGCCAGGACAAGCACATGGGCTCCCGCGCGGTCGCCCTCGTCTGCCGCTCGCTGAACGCGGCCCGCACGCGGTTCGGCGCCCCCGGCGATGCCCAGGGATCGGTGTGGACCCGCACCGGCCGCCCGTTCTTCGGACCCGAGCACACCGCCCAGCTCATCGACCGGCTCCGGAAAGCGGCCGAGCACGCCGGTCTGTTCGACGAGCTCGACACCTCCTGGCTGCTGCTCGACGCCGAGCTCCTGCCCTGGAGCGCGAAGGCCGGGCAGCTGCTGCGCGACCAGTACGCCGCCGTCGGGGCCGCCGCCCGGGCCTGCCTGCCGGTCGCGGTGGCGGCGCTCGAGCAGGCCGCTGCCCTCGGGCTGGAGGTGTCCGCGCTGCTCGACCGCACCCGGTCCCGGGCCGCCAACGCCGCCGCGTTCACCGACGCCTACCGCCGCTACTGCTGGCCCACCGACGGGCTGACTGGGATCCGGCTGGCACCCTTCCAGATCCTCGCCACCGAAGGCGCCGCCCACCACCGCCAGCCCCACAGCTGGCACCTGGACCTCGCCGACCGGCTGGCCGCAGCCGACCCGCAGCTGCTCGCGCCCACCCGGCGCATCGTCGTGGACACCACCGACCCCACCAGCACCGCCGAAGCCACCGCGTGGTGGGAAGAACACACCGCAGCCGGCGCCGAGGGCATGGTCGTCAAGCCCGCCGCCAACCTCACCCGCGGCCACCACGGACTCACCCAGCCCGGCCTCAAGGTCCGCGGCCCCGACTACCTCCGGATCATCTACGGCCCCGACTACACCGAACCGGCCAACCTGGACCGGCTCCGCCAACGCACCCTCGGCCACAAGCGCTCCCTCGCCCTGCGCGAGTACGCCCTCGGCCTGGAAGCCCTCGACCGCCTCACCCGCGGCGAATCCCTCTGGCGCATCCACGAATGCGTCTTCGCCGTACTCGCCCTCGAGTCCGAACCCATAGACCCCCGGCTATAACCACCGCCTGAACATCGCCCCGGAGTCGGGACGCGCCCTGGCTGCTGGTGCTGGACAACGCCGCCGGCTGTGCCACGACTGCATGTACCCCTGCAGGCTTCAGCGGTAGAGATCTACCGCGCCCGGGAGGGACACGGGCGGTGCGCTACCTGATATGCCGACGGACTTCGGCGGTGTAGCGGGGTAGGCCGGTGCGTTCGTGCAAGGGCAGCAGACCAGCGGTAGTGGTGGGTTCGCGCCGATGGGAAGCCGCCTGTTGTTCAAGGACATCAATGGTGATGCCTGGGTATAGGTCGAGCTGGTCGAGCAGGAAGTCGTCGGGGTGCACGGCCACGACGTCGTAAGGCTTCAGTGCCGGCTCTGTCTCTTATACACATCTGACGCTGCCGACGATTCACGAGACGTGGGGTTGTGGGGGGGGGGGGGGGGGGTGGGT
>JBKOWA010000576.1:0-10154 GCA_046724155.1 Actinomycetota bacterium | reverse complement strand
CGGCTGACCCCCGTGCCCTCATGCCCGGTCCTGCCGGCCGCCGGCCCGCGCCGCAGGCGGCTCGACCTCCACCACCACATTGGTGGACTTCACCACCGCGACGGCGACCACGCCCGGCTCCAGGCCGAGATCGTCGGCCGCCTCCCGGCTCATCAGCGACACCACCCGGAACGGGCCGCACTGCAGGTCCACCTGGGCCATCACGCTGTCCCGGCGGACCTCGGTGACGATGCCGCGCAGGTGGTTACGGGCGGACTGGCGGCTGCCCTCCGCGGGCCGCGGCTGGCCGGACTGCGCCCGCTGAGACCGGGCCTGCCGGAACTGGGCCTGCAGGAACGCGGCCAGGTCGCGGCCCTGCACCACCAGCCGGCCGGACTCGCCGCGCACCGTGGCCAGCCGCCCCGCGTCTGCCCAGCGCCGGACGGTGTCGTCGGAGACGCCGAGCAGCTCGGCGGCCTCGCTGATCCGTAATTGCGTCACAGAACGACAGCCTACGCCGTAGCTGCGACAATAAACGGCCCGTAGTTCCGCTACTGCGGAACTACGGTCAGAGCGGCAGTAGCGCCTCCAGGCCCACCGTCAGCCCGGGCCGGGACATCACGTTGCGGATCGCGAGCAGCACGCCGGGCATGAACGAGGTCCGGTCGATCGAGTCGTGCCGGATGGTCAGCGTCTCACCGGCCGTGCCGAACAGCACCTCCTGGTGCGCCACCAGGCCGGCCAGCCGCACGGAGTGCACCCGCACCCCGGACACCGTGGCGCCGCGGGCCCCGTCCAGCGCGGTGGTGGTGGCGTCCGGCGGGTCGGGCAGGCCGGCCTTGGCACGCGCCGCGGCCACCAGCTCGGCGGTGCGGGCGGCGGTGCCGGACGGTGCGTCCACCTTCTTCGGATGGTGCAGCTCGATGATCTCCACCGACTCGTAGAACTTGGCGGCCAGCTCGGCGAACCGCATCGCCAGCACGGCGCCGACGGCGAAGTTCGGCGCCACCAGGATGCCCAGGTCGGGCCGTTCGGCACTCCACTGCCGCACCGTGTCCAGCCGCTCCGGGGTGAACCCCGAGGTGCCGACCACGCAGTGGATCCCGTTGTCGACCGCCCACCGGATGTTCTCCAGCACCACATCCGGGTGGGTGAAGTCGACGACCACCTGGGCACCCGCGTCGGAGATCGAGAACAGCCAGTCACCGGCGTCCACCATGGCGACCACCTCGAGGTCGTCCACCGCATCCACGGCCCGGACCACCTCGGCCCCCATCCGGCCGCGCGCACCGACGACCCCGACCCGGATCGGCTCCGCACTCATCCGTTCAGCTTCTCCCGTTCGCCCCGCCGCCCGGTCGGGTGGCCCGCCGCGCACCGCCTGCTGCCCACTTCAGAGCCTGTTGGCAAACCCTGCTGGCGGCGCCGAGGGATTACCAACCTGCTCTCACGGCAGCGCCCCGTCGAAGTCCGACTCCTCGAACGGGCCGATCACCGCCAGGCACCGCTGGCGGCCGAGCAGGTCGCCGGCAATCTCCCGGATGTCGTCCGGGGTGACCGCATCGACCCGGGCGAGCAGCTCGTCCACGCAGAGCACCTCGCCGTACACCAGCTCCGCCTTGCCGATCCGGCTCATCCGGCTGCTGGCGTCCTCCAGCCCGAGCACCAGGCCGCCCTTGACCTGGCCCTTCCCGCGGGCCACTTCGGCATCGGTCAGCCCGTGCTCGGCGACGTCGGTGAGCACGTCGGTGATGATGCCGATCGCCTCGGGCACCTTACCCGGCTGCACCCCGGCGTAGACCCCGAAGGCGCCGGCACCGGAGTACTGCGAGGAGAAGGAGTACACCGAGTAGGCCAGGCCCCGCTTCTCCCGGATCTCCTGGAACAGCCGCGAGCTCATCCCGCCGCCGAGCGCGTTGTTCAGCACCGACAGGGCGAACCGCCGGTCGTCGGCGCGGGCCAGCCCGGTGCCGCCCAGCACAAGGTGCGCCTGCTCGGTGGCCCGGTGCAGGAGGGCCAGCCGGCGGGCCGGCCGCCGGGGCAGCGCCGCCCCGGTCCGTGGCGGTTCCGGGGCGCCGTCCCCGCCCAGCACCCCGGCGAACGCCTTGCGCACCAGCCGCACCACCGAGCGGTGCTCGACCTGGCCGGCCGCGGCGACCACCATGCCGGGCAGCCGGTACCGCCGCCGCCAGTAGCCGGCGATCTGCGCCCGCCGGAGCGCCTCGATCGACTCCACCGTGCCGAGCACCGACCGGCCCAGCGGGTGCTCCCCGAACAGCGTCTCGGCGAACATGTCGTGCACGTAGTCGCCCGGGTCGTCGTCCCGCATCGCGATCTCTTCCAGGATCACGCCGCGCTCGCTGTCCACGTCGGCCGGGTCGATCGTCGCGTTCAGCACCACGTCGCTGACCAGGTCGATGGCCAGCGGCAGGTCCTCGTCCAGCACGTGGGCGTAGTAGCAGGTGTTCTCCTTGGTGGTGAACGCATTCAGCTCACCACCCACGGCGTCCATCGCGGCGGCGATATCCAGGGCAGAGCGACCGCCGGTGCCCTTGAACAGCAGGTGTTCGAGGTAGTGGGAGGCCCCGGCCAGGGTGGGCACCTCGTCCCGCGAGCCCACCGCCACCCACACCCCGAACGCCGCCGACCGGGCGCCCGGCATGGTCTCGGTGACCACCCGCAGGCCGCCGGGCAGCACGGTGCGGCGGATCGTGCCGCCATCCCGCCCGGTCACCAGGGTGCGCGTGCTGCCCGGTCGCTGGAGTGCCGCGGCCTGGGCCCCCGGCTTGTTCACCCCTCGACCGGAGCGGAACCGCCGGCCGCCCCTGAGCTGGTTACTGCGCCGGCCTTCGCGCTGTCCGCCTTCTCGCCGCCGGTCTTGCCGGCGTCCGGACCGTCCTCCCTGACCAGCGACAAGCTGATCTTGCCACGCGGGTCGATCTCGGTGATCTCGACCTGCAGCTTGTCGCCGACGTTGACCACATCCTCGGTCTTGGCCACCCGCTTGCCGGCGCCCAGCTTGCTGATGTGCACCAGGCCGTCCTTGCCGGGCAGCAGCGAGACGAACGCCCCGAACGGCGCGGTCTTCACCACGGTGCCCAGGTAGCGCTCGCCGACCTGCGGCAGCTGCGGGTTCGCGATCGCGTTGATCCGGTCCACCGCGGCCTGGGCGGACGGGCCGTCGGCGGCGCCGACGTAGATCGTGCCGTCGTCCTCGATGGTGATCTCGGCGCCGGTCTCGTCCTGGATGCCGTTGATCACCTGGCCCTTCGGCCCGATCACCGCGCCGATCTTGTCCACCGGGATCTTGATGGTGGTGACCCGGGGCGCGTAGGGCGACATCTCGTCCGGCTCGTTGATCGCCTCGACCATCACGCTGAGGATGTGCAGCCGGGCGTCCCTGGCCTGCTTGAGCGCGGCGGCCAGCACGTCCGAGGGGATGCCGTCCAGCTTCGTGTCCAGCTGCAGGGCGGTCACGAAGTCCTTGGTGCCGGCCACCTTGAAGTCCATGTCCCCGTAGGCGTCCTCGGCGCCGAGGATGTCGGTCAGCGCCACGTACTCGGTGCGGCCGTCCACCTCGTCGGAGACCAGGCCCATGGCGATGCCGGCCACCGCCGCCTTCAGCGGCACCCCGGCGTTGAGCAGCGACATGGTGGACGCGCACACCGAGCCCATCGAGGTGGACCCGTTCGAGCTGACCGCCTCGGACACCTGCCGGATGGCGTACGGGAACTCCTCCCGGCCGGGCAGCACCGGGATCAGCGCCCGCTCGGCCAGCGCGCCGTGCCCGATCTCGCGCCGCTTCGGCGAGCCGACCCGGCCGGTCTCGCCGGTCGAGTACGGCGGCATGTTGTAGTTGTGCATGTAACGCTTGGTCTTCTCCGGCGCCAGCGTGTCCAGCTTCTGCTCCATCGCCAGCATGTTCAGGGTGGTGATGCCGAGGATCTGGGTCTCGCCGCGCTCGAACAGCGCCGAGCCATGGGCCCGCGGGACCACCTCGACCTCGGCGGCCAGCTGGCGGATGTCGGTCAGGCCGCGGCCGTCGATGCGCACCTTGTCGCGCAGGATCCGCTGCCGGACCAGCTTCTTGGTCAGCGACCGGAACGCGGCCGCGACCTCCTTCTCCCGACCCTCGAACTTCTCCCCGACCCGCTCGGCGGCCAGCCCCTTCACCCGGTCCAGCTCGGCCTCCCGCTCCTGCTTGCCGGCGATGCTCATCGCGGCCGCCAGCTCGCCGCCGACGGCGGACTCCACCGCGGCGTACACGTCCTCGGCGTAGTCCACGAACACCGGGAACTCGGCGGTCGGCTTGGCGGCCCGCTCGGCGAGCTGCCGCTGCGCCTCGCACAGCACCCGGATGAACGGCTTGGCCGCCTCCAGGCCCTGGGCCACGACCTCCTCGGTGGGCGCCGGGGCACCGCCGGCCACCAGCGAGACGGTCTGCGGGGTGGCCTCCGCCTCCACCATCATGATCGCCACGTCGTCGCCGACGATGCGCCCCGCGACGACCATGTCGAAGGTCGCCCGCTCCAGCTGCTCGTGGGTGGGGAACGCCACCCACTGCCCGTCGATCAGTGCCACCCGGGCGCCGCCGATCGGGCCGGAGAACGGCAGCCCGGCGAGCTGGGTGGACATCGAGGCGGCGTTGATGGCCAGCACGTCGTACAGGTCCCGCGGGTGCAGCGACAGCACGGTCACCACGACCTGCACCTCGTTGCGCAGACCCTTGACGAAGCTGGGGCGCAGCGGCCGGTCGATCAGCCGGCAGGTGAGGATCGCCTCCTCGCTGGGCCGGCCCTCCCGGCGGAAGAACGACCCGGGGATCCGGCCGATCGCGTACATCTTCTCCTCGACGTCCACCGTCAGCGGGAAGAAGTCGATGGCCTCCCGGGGCGACCGGGCCGCCGTGGTGGCCGACAGCAGCATGGTCTCGTCGTCGAGGTACGCGACCGCGGACCCGGCCGCCTGCCTGGCCAGCCGGCCGGTCTCGAAACGGATGGTGCGGGTGCCGAAGGTGCCGTTGTCGATGGTGGCGACGGCTTCGTGCACGATGGTGTCCGACACGGACAGCTTCCCTTCCTCATCGCCGCGCCGAGGCTCGGCGGTGCCGCGGAAGTCGTTCGCGTGCCGGTCTTCGATCGAAGCGCTCGCAGGCAGGCTGCGGGGGCCACTACCGAGGACCGGCCGGCGGGCGCTACCCGGACGCCAGCTGAGCGGATCGGCTCGGCTACCGTGTGCCGCGCGGGTGCCGCGCGGGTTGTGGGTGGTACCCCGCGGTACGCGGTGTACCGCAGGGCAAGGGGAGCGGTGGTGCCGCTCCCCTCTCGGTCACTACCGGCGCAGGCCGAGTCGCTCGATGAGCGACCGGTAGCGCTCGATATCCGTTTTCGCCAGGTACTGCAGCAGCCGGCGGCGGCGGCCGACCAGGAGCAGCAGCCCCCGGCGACTGTGATGGTCGTGCTTGTGCGTCCGCAGGTGCTCGGTCAGGTCGCTGATCCGCTTGGTGAGCATCGCGACCTGCACCTCAGGAGACCCCGTGTCGTTCTCGACAGTGGCGTACTCCGTCATGATCCTCGTCTTGGTCTCGCTGTCGAGCGCCACAGGTCTCCTTCGCCTTGCCCGGTGTGCCTCCGGTCTTCATCACGGCGGCAACAAGCACGCAGCCGGCAGTAGCATGCCGACGTTCCCGCGACGATAACAGCCAGGCGCCCCCCGTCGCCAACCGCCCGGCCCGCGTTCAGAGCATCAGCTTGCGGGTCTGCGCCACATCGGCGTTGATCTGGGTGACCAGTTCCTCGGCGGTGTCGAAGCGCTGCATGCCGCGCAGCCGGGCGTGGAACTCCACGCCGACCGTCTCCCCGTACAGGTCGCCGTCGAAGTCGAGCACGAACGACTCGACCCGCCGCTCCTTGCCCTCGAAGGTGGGGTTGGTGCCCACCGAGATGGCCGCCGCCCGGGCCTCACCGCGCCAGACCAGCCGCCCGGCGTACACGCCGTCGGCCGGGATCGCCGCGTACCGCTCGGCCCGCAGGTTCGCGGTCGGGAAGCCGAGCTCGGCCGCACCCCGCATGTCGCCGCGCACCACCAGCCCCTCCACCCGGTGGTCCCGGCCCAGGGCCTGCGCGGCCGCCTCCACGTCCCCGGCGGTGACGCAGGACCGCACGTAGGTGGAGGAGATCGTCAGCTCGCCCTCGCCGAGCAGCGACACCGCCTCGGTGGCGAAGCCGAGCCGGGCGCCGAGCGTGCGCAAGGTGGCGACGTCCCCGGCCGCCCGGTGGCCGAACCGGAAGTTCTCCCCGACCACCACCGCGGCGGTGTGCAGCCTCTCGACCAGCACCTCGTGCACGAACTCGGCGGCGGACAGGTGGCTGAACTCCAGGGTGAACGGCAGCGCGTACGTCACGTCCACGCCGAGCTCCTCCAGCAGCTCGGCCTTGCGCCTGGTCGAGGTGAGCATGGGCGGGTGGCTGCCCGGGTGGACCACCTCCGACGGGTGCGGGTCGAAGGTGATCACCACGCTGGGCAGCCCGCTGTCCGCGGCGCGCTGCACGGTGCGCCGGATCATCTGCTGGTGGCCGCGGTGGACGCCGTCGTACACCCCGATAGTGATCACGCACCGCCCCCAGCTGGACGGCGTGCTGTCCAACCCGCGCCAACGCTGCACGGCGGCCCGCCTCTCATGACGCTTCCGGTATCCGCTCTCCGCGCTTCGGTACACAGCCTCCCATGGTCGGACACCCGGTCCACGGCCTGGCTGGCAGCGGCTGAGGCGCCGCTCAACGCACGATTCCACGTGTCAGGTCGGTCACACCGGGGTAACATCGGCGTGTCATGCGCGCGGTACGGCTCATCCTTGGCCGCCGCGGCGGGTTCTGATCGCAGAACGGCACCCCGTCGCGGGCAGAGCCGCATGGCCGTTCGTCGGCCCGGTGTGACGCGGGAAGGCGACCTCTTCCGTAGCTCGCAGCGTGACCCGGGTCACCGCTGACTGCGCTCGCCGTCGAACTTGCACGCCACTAAAGTTGCAGGTCGCGCTGCCGGTAGGCGCATCAATCGAGGAAGGACCACCCATGGCTGACACCCGGCCACCGCACCCTGACCCGCAGACGCAGGAGGTGTCTACCGAGGCGCTGCAGGCGCTGCAGCGTTCACTGGACCGCCGCGGTCAGGGCGGCTCCTGACCCGGGCGGCCCGCTGATGATCCGGGCGGCCCGCTGACGGCTCCCTGACCGAGGGGCGGTGCGTCGCCGCAGGCCAGAGCGCTGACCCTGGGTCATGCCGGCCGGAGCACGACCACCGGCCGCCCGGCACCGTCCCGCTCCTCGACCAGCGCTATCACGGCCCCGTCCGGGCCGAACACCCCGTAGGTGCCGGCGATGCCGGCCGGGGCCAGCCGCCCGCCGTGCGCCAGCACCCGGGCCTGCTCCGCGCCGACATCCCGGCGGGCGAAGCCGGCCGCCACCGCTTCGTCCAGGCCGATCGTGACCGGGTCCGGCAGCTCGGCCAGCTCCTCCAGCCGGCGGCAGTCGGCGAGCCGGAAGCCGCCGACCCTGGTCCGCCGCAGCGCGGTCAGGTGGCCGCCGACGCCGCCCAGTGCGGCACCCAGGTCGCGGGCGATGGCCCGCACGTAGGTGCCGGACGAGCACGTCACCGCCACGTCGCAGTCCAGCAGGTCCGGGCCGGGCCGGCGCAGCGCCAGCAACTCCAGCGTGTCGATGGTGACCCGGCGCGCCGGCAGGTCCGGCCGCTCACCGGCGCGCACCCGGGCGTACGACCGCTGCCCGGCCACCTTGACCGCGGACACCGCGGCCGGCACCTGGTCGATCTCGCCGGTCATCCCGGCCAGCCCGGCCCGCACGCCTTCCTCGGTCACGGCGGCCGCCGAGGCAGCCTGCAGCACGTCGCCCTCAGCGTCATCGGTGACGGTGGACTGGCCGAGCCGGATCGTCGCCAGGTACGACTTGTCGTGCAGCGCCAGGTGGCCGAGCAGCCGGGTGGCGCGGTCCACACCGAGCACCAGCACCCCGGTGGCCATCGGGTCGAGGGTGCCGGCGTGGCCGACCCGCCGGGTCCGGGCCAGCGTGCGCACCCTGCCCACCACGTCGTGCGAGGTCCACCCCGCCGGCTTGTCCACCAGCACCAGCCCGCTGGCGCTGCGCCTGTGGGCTTGCTCGCTGCTGTGCCCGTCTGCTCGCTCGCTGCGCTCACCCACCTGATCACCCCTCGCGCTCGATCCACCTGCTGCGACCGGGCGGCGTCGCGGGTTCATCCGGGCTCGTTCATCCGGGCCTCGCTCATCCGGGCTCGTTCATCCGGGCCTCGCTCATCCGGGCTCGATCATCCGGGCTCATTCATCCGGGTCGTTTCATCCGGGGTCGTTTCATCCGGGGTCGTTCGTCCGGGGCGGCCCGGCCACCCTGGCCAGCTCGGTGCGCAGCGCGGCCATGGTGGCCGCCCGATCGGCGTAGGAGGTGAACCCCGCGGCGAAGCGGTGCCCGCCGCCGCCCAGTGCCGCGCAGGCCGCGCCGACGTCCACCCCGCCCCGGGACCGCACCGAGACCACGCACTCACCGCCCAACTCCTTGAGCACCACGGCCACCTCGGCCTCCCGGGCGGTGCGCACCACGTCGATCACAGTCTCGGCCTGGTCCGCGGGCAGCCCGCGGCCCGCGAGGTCCGCGTCGGCCACCCAGGTCCACACCAGCCCCCGCCCGCCCACCGCGTCGGGCTCCAGCCGGGACCGGCGCAGCACCTCCCCGAGCATCCCCTGCCAGCCGTACGGATGGCTGTCGAACAGCCGCCGGGAGATCACGTCCGGCCGGATCCCGGTGGCCAGCAGCCGGGCGGCCAGCGCGTGCACCTGCGGGGTGGTGCCGGCGTACCGGAACGAGCCGGTGTCGCTGGCCAGCCCGACGTACAGGCAGGTGGCCAGGTCCGCGTCCAGCGGCACGCCGAGCCGGGCCAGCAGCTCGGCGGCCAGCACCGCGGTGGCCGCCGCGTGCTCGTCCACCACGTGCAGCGTGCCGAACCGGGTGTTGCTGGCGTGGTGGTCGACCACCAGCACGGCGGCCGCGGCGGTCACCCGGTCCGCCAGGTCGCCGAGCCGGGGCACGCTGCCGGCGTCCAGCGTGACCAGCAGGTCCGGCGCCGCCGGCACCTTCGCCGGCGGCAGCACCAGGTCGAGGCCCGGCAGGAACGCCAGCGACTCGGGCACCTCGAACGGCGTCGGGAAGCTCGGCAGCGCCGGGATGCCGAGCCGGTTCAGGCCGAGCGCCAGCGCCAGCATGCTGCCCAGCGCGTCCCCGTCCGGGCGCTGATGGCAGGCCAGCACCACCTCCGGCGCCCCGCGCAACGCGGCCACCGCGGCGTCCCACTCCGGCTCGGAAACCCGCAGGGCGGTCACTCTCCCTCGCCCCGGCCGCCGGCAGCGCCGTCCTCGCCGGTCGGACCCGGGCTCCGGTACGGGTCGGGGTCCCCGGCGTACTGGGCGCCCTCGCGCGCCCGCGCCAGCCCGGCGTCGGCGTGCTTGGCCTCGTCGATCAGGTCTTCGATCCGGGCGGCGGTGTCCGGCACGGTGTCCGCCACGAAGGTCAGGGTCGGGGTGTACCGCACGCCGGTCTGCCGGCCGACCTCCGAGCGGAGCACGCCGCGGGCGCTGGCCAGCGCCGCCGCGGACTCCGCCCGAGCCCGGTCGTCGCCATAGACGGTGTAGTAGACCGTGGCCTCCCGCAGGTCCGGGGTCAGCCGGGCGTCGGTGATGGTGACCATGCCGAGCCGCGGGTCCTTGACCCGCTGCTCGAGCGTCAGCGCCACGATCTCCTGGATCCGGCCCGCCAGCCGCCGCGCTCTCGCGACGTCCGCCATGGTGGCCCCCTCAGTCATCGTCAAGCCCGCGCAGCCAGCGCCGCGCGGACAGCAGCTCGAACTCCGGCCGGCCCGCGACCAGCCGCTCGCACGCGTCCAGCACCTCGCGGACGTGGCCGGCCTCGCCGGCCACCACCGCGACGGCCACTTTGGCGCGCCGGTACAGGTGGGTGTCCCCCACCTCTGCGGCCGACACCGCGTACTGCCGGCGCAGGTCGGCCACCAGCGGCCGGACCAGGCCGCGCTTCTCCTTCAACGAGTGCACGTTGCCGAGGAGCAGATCAACCAGCATCGTTCCGGTGAACATGCTC
>JBKOWA010000251.1:0-7997 GCA_046724155.1 Actinomycetota bacterium | reverse complement strand
GCGCCGGACCTCGTCGAGCGGGTGCGCCAGCACCTGGCCGCCGCTCCCCGCCGCCCCCGAGCGGTGATCCACGACCTGGGCAGCGGCACCGGGTCGATGGGCCGCTGGCTCGCCCCGCAGCTACCTGGCCCGCAGCATTGGATCATGTACGACCGTGACGCCGACCTGCTGGCGCACGCCACGGCTGGCACCATCGCCGCTGCCGACGGCTCGCCCGTCAGCGTCGAGGCCCGGCGGCGCGACATCACCCGGCTGACGGCGGACGATCTCGGCGGCGCGTGCCTCATCACGGCGTCCGCGCTGCTGGACATGCTGACCGTGGCGGAACTTGACCGCATCGTGGCGGCGTGCGCCGGCACCGGTTGCCCGGCGCTCCTGACACTCACGGTGGTCGGCCGGGTGGAGCTCACGCCTCCCGATCCGCTGGACGCCGGCATCGGCGAGGCGTTCAACGCCCACCAGCGCCGGACGGTCGGTGGCCGGCGCCTGCTCGGACCGGATGCTGTCGGCGCGTGCGTCGAGGCGTTCGACCGGCGCGGGTTGAGCGCGCTGGTCCGGCCCAGCCCCTGGCAGCTCGGCGCGGACCAGGCTGGGCTGGCCGCCGAGTGGTTCGGCGGCTGGGTGACCGCGGCGTGCACGCAGCGGCCCGAGCTGGCCCGCCCGGTGGCAGCGTACGCGTCCCGCCGCCTCGCGGACGCCGCCGCGGGCCGGCTGGACGTCGTCGTCCACCACAGCGACCTTCTCGCCGGGTGTGAGTGAGGCGATTTACCCGTTCCTGAACCCTCGACCGGGGCATCGCGTGTCCCACACGAGTGCTCTTCGAGGGAGGTCCCGTTGCACGGCGTACCCGTACTGACGCGCGAGGCGGCGTCCCGCACCCAGCCGGGCGCGCCCGCCAGCCGGTCCGGCACGCCCGCCAGCCGGTCCGGCACGCCCGCCAGGCGGTCCGGCACGCCCGCCGGGCTACCGAGCACGCCCATCCGCCTGACGTTCTGGGCGTGGGCCGGGCCGCTCGGCGGGCTGGGCGTTCTCGCCTTCCTGCTGTGGCGGCTGGGCACCGGTCCGTTCCTCGACGGGCTGCGCCTGATCGACCCCTGGGCGGTCGCGGCGGCGCTCGGCATCGGCGCGCTGACCACGTTGTGCTGCGCCTGGCGATGGAACCTGGTCGCCGGCCGCCTCGGCGTCCGGTTGCCGCTGCGTAACGCCATCGCCGCCTGCTACCGGTCGGTGTTCCTGAACGCGACGCTTCCCGGCGGTGTGCTCGGCGACGTGCACCGCGCCGTGCACCACGGGCGGGACGCCGGCGATGTCGGCCGCAGCATCCGCGCGGTGGTGTGGGAGCGGGCCGCCGGGCAGTTCGTCCAGCTCGGCATGGCGATGATCGTGCTGCTCGCGTTCCCGTCGCCGGTGCAGCCGTACCTGCTGGCCGCCACCGCGATCATCGCGGCAGCCGGGGCGGGCGTGCTCGGTGCCGTACGCCTGTCCCGGGCGCTGCCCGGCAACGGCCCTGCGCAGTGGGCCCGGACGCGGTGGGCGCAGGTGCGGTGGGCGCGGGTGCGGTGGACGCGGTGGGCCCGGGTGCGGTGGGACCAGGCGTTCCGCGCGGCGAAGGCCGACATCCACGACGGGCTGCTCGCGCGCCGCAACTGGCCGGGCATCGTGCTCGCATCCGCCGGGGCCGTGGCCGGCCACCTGGCGATGTTCCTGGTCGCGGCTCGCACCGCTGGCTCGGCCGCGCCGCTGTCCCGGCTGGTGCCGTTGACGTTGCTGGCCCTGCTGGCCATGGGGCTGCCGGCGAACCTCGGTGGGTTCGGGCCCCGCGAGGGTGTGGCCGCATGGGCGTTCGGCGCGGCCGGGCTGACCGCCACCCAGGGAGTCGCCACCGCCGTGGTGTACGGGGGGTTGGTGCTCGTCTCGAGTCTTCCCGGTGCCGCCGTGCTGCTCGCCCGGCCGCTCGTCCGGCTCCTCGGCCGGATCCGGGTGCCCGTCACCTCCGTCGCCCCCATCACCTGCATCGCCCCCGGCCCGGTCGCCCGCCTCCCGTTGGCCGGTTGACCCGGCCTCGCCCAGAAGGGTCGTCACGTTGTCCTTCTTCACGCTCTTCCGCTCACCGCCGCGTCAGCGTCGGGCGATCGCTGTAGGCGACCTGATGGCGGACGGCCGCCCGGAGCCCATGCCCAACGGCACCGCCGCGGGTGCCGATGCCGCAGATACCGATGCCGGGAAGCACCCTGCCGTGGCGCGCGTGATCACCGCGCTGGCCGGCCTGCTCGTGTTCCTCGCCCTCGTCACCCCGGACGACTTCGGTCACCTCACGCCTGCCGCGTTCGTGCGCATCCCGGTGGAGGGCCTGCTCGCCGTCCCCGTCCTGCTCCTGCTGCCGGCGCGGGCAAGGCGGGTCGCAGCGCCGCTCGCCGGAGTGGTCCTCGGCCTGCTGACCATCCTGAAGATCGTCGACATCGGCTTCACGACGGTCCTCGACCGGCCGTTCGATCTCGTACTCGACTGGGGCCTGCTCGGCGATGCCGTGGGGGTCGTGACCGACTCGGTCGGCCGGGCCGGCGCGGTCGGCACGGTCGTCGCGGTGGCGTTGCTCGTCGCCGCCCTGCTTGTCCTCATGACGCTGTCGGCCCTGCGCCTGACCCGGCTGGTGGTCCGGCAGAGCACCGCCGCGATCCGCGCCGCCGCCGTGCTCGGCATCGGCTGGGTCACCTGCGCCGCGCTCGGCGCGCAGCTCGTCCCCGGCGTTCCGGTCGCCGCCAGCGGCGATGCCTCCCTCGCCTACCAGCGCGCACTCCAGGTGCGCGCCGGCCTGCACGACGGCCGGGCGTTCGGCGCGCAGGCCGCGGCCGACCCGTTCGGCGACACCCCGGGCAGCGAGCTGCTGACCGGGCTGCGCGGCAAGGACGTCATCGTCACCTTCGTCGAGAGCTACGGGCGCGACGCCGTCGAGAACCCGCAGTTCGCGACGCAGGTCGATGCGGTGCTCGACGCCGGGACCCAGCGGCTGCGCGCGGCCGGGTTCTCCTCCCGCAGCGCCTACCTCACCTCATCGACGATGGGCGGCGGCAGCTGGCTGGCCCACTCCACGCTCTTCTCCGGCCTCTGGATCAACAACCAGCAGCGCTACCACAACCTCGTCTCGGGCAACCACCTGACCCTGCCCCGCGCCTTCAAGCGCGCCGGCTGGCGAACGGTCAGCGTCGAGCCGGCCATCCTCGGCAACTGGCCGGAGCGGACGTTCTACGGCTACGACAAGGGCTACGACCGGCTCAGCCTGGCGTACCGCGGCCCGCAGTTCAGCTACGCCCCCATGCCCGACCAGTACACCCTCGCCACATTCCAACGCATCGAGCGCGCCCGGCGCCACGCCCCGGTGCTGGCGGAGATCACCCTGGTCTCCAGCCATACCCCCTGGACGCCCCTTCCCCGGCTCATCGACTGGAAGGACGTCGGGGACGGCTCCGTCTTCGCCCGCCCCACGGTCAGGCAGGGCGGCCCGGCAAGCTCCGTGCTGGGCAGCCCCACCCGGCTGCGCACCGCCTACCGCCAGTCCATCGAGTACACCCTCAGCACCCTGATCTCCTACGTCGAGAAATACGGCGACGACAACCTCGTACTCGTGTTCCTCGGCGACCACCAGCCCGCCCCGATCATCACCGGCCCCGGTGCCACCCGGGACGTACCCATCACGATCGTCGCCCGCGACCCCGCCGTCCTGAGCCGGATCTCCAGCTGGGGCTGGCACGACGGCCTCCGCCCCGGCCCGGACGCCCCGGTCTGGCGCATGGACACCTTCCGCAACCGCTTCCTGACCGCCTTCGCCCGCTAGCGCGCCGACCGGGCCACCGACGGGCATTCCAAATGATCTACGGGGAGGTGCCCTTTCACAGCGGGATGTTGCCGTGGGCGCCGCGGCCGTGGGGGGCGTTGGCGAGGGCTTCGGCGAGGCGGCGGCGGGTGTCCTCGGGCTTGACGATCTCGTCCACGACGCCGATGGTCAGTGCCCGGTCGACGCCGCCGGCGATCCGTTCGTGCTCGGTGGTGAGCCGGGCGTGCAGGGCCTCCCGCTCGCCGGGCGGGGCGGCGGCCAGCTTCTTGCGGTGCAGGATGTTGACCGCGGCCGAGGCACCCATGACCGCGACCTCGGCGGTCGGCCACGCGAAGACGGCGGTGGCGCCCAGCGCCCGGGAGTTCATCGCGATGTACGCGCCGCCGTAGGACTTGCGGGTGACCAGGGTGACCCGGGCCACCACCGCCTCGGCGAAGGCGTGCAGCAGCTTGGCGCCGCGGCGGACCACGCCGTCCCATTCCTGGCCGACCCCGGGCAGGTACCCGGGCACGTCCACCAGCACCACCAGCGGCACCCCGAAGGAGTCGCACATCCGCACGAACCGGGCCGCCTTGTCCGCCGCCGACGAGTCCAGGCAGCCGCCGAGCCGCATCGGGTTGTTGGCGATCACCCCGACGGTCCGGCCGGCCAGCCGGCCCAGCGCGGTGACCACGTTGGGCGCCCACCGGGCGTGCAGCTCGACCGGCGGGGCGTCGAGCAGGTCCTCGATCAGCGGGTGCACGTCGTAGGCCCGCTTCGCGCTGTCCGGCAGCAGCCGGGACGGGTCGCCGCGGTCCAGCGGCCGGGTCGGGTCGAACCGCCCGGGGCGGGCCAGCAGCGCGGCGATCACCCGAGCCTGTTCCAGCGCCCCGGCCTCGGTCTCGGCGACCACGTGCACCACACCGGACCGCCGGCCGTGGGTGTCCGGGCCGCCCAGCCGCTCCATGTCGACGTCCTCCCCCGTCACCGACCGGACCACGTCCGGGCCGGTGACGAAGACCCGCCCCGCCGGGCCCATCACCACCACGTCGGTCAGCGCCGGGCCGTACGCCGCGCCGCCGGCCGCCGGGCCGAGCACCACCGAGATCTGCGGCACCCGCCCCGAGGCGCGCACCATGGCCGCGAACACCTGGCCGACCGCGTCCAGCGCCTCCACGCCCTCGGCCAGCCGCGCCCCGCCGGAGTGCCACAGCCCGACCACCGGCACCCGCTCGCGCACCGCGGTGTCGATCGCCTCCACGATGTGCCGGCAACCGGCCGAGCCCATCGCCCCGCCCAGCTTCGTCGCATCGGTCGCGAACGCGACCACCGGGCTGCCGTCGATCGTGCCGCGCGCCGGCATTGCACCCGAGGCGTCGTTCACCAGGCGGCTGGCGGCGGACCCGGCCAGCGGGCGCACCGTGCCGGGGTCGAACAGCGCCGCCAGGCGCACCTGCGGGTCGCGCTGGTCACGGGGCTCGGTGTCCGCGGGCATCACGGTGGCAAGCGACATGAACACTCCTTGTTCAGAGTCGTCAAGCGGGGCCGGGACAGGTCAGGCGGCGGTGAACGCCAGTGCCACGTTGTGGCCGCCGAACCCGAACGAGTCGTTGAGAGCCGCGGTCAGGGGCTGGTGGCGGGCCTCGCCGCGCACCACGTCGAGCTGGACCTCGTCGTCGAGGTCCTCCAGGTTGCGGGTGCTCGGGATCACGCCGTGCTTGATCGAGAGCACCGTGACGATCGCCTCCACCGCACCCGCCGCGCCGAGCAGGTGCCCGGTCATCGACTTCGTCGCGGTCAGCACCGGGTGGTCGCCCAGCGCGGACCGGATCGCCTGCGCCTCCGCCACGTCGCCGACCGGGGTGGCGGTCGCGTGCGCGTTCACGTGCCCGATGTCGGCGGCGGACAGCCCGGAGTCGGCCAGCGCCAGCCGGATCGCCCGCGCGGCCTGCGCCCCGTCGGGATCCGGCGCGGTGATGTGGTAGCCGTCCGCGGTCACCCCGGCGCCGGCCAGCACGCCGTACACCTGTGCCCCCCGGGCCCGCGCGTGGTCGGCCCGCTCCAGCACCATGATCCCGGCGCCCTCGCCGAGCACGAACCCGTCGCGGCCCTTGTCGAACGGGCGGGACGCGCGGTCCGGCTGGTCGTTCTGCGCGGACAGGGCCCGCATCTGGGCGAAGCCGGCCATCGGCAGCGGGTGCACGCACGCCTCGCTGCCGCCGGCAACCACGATGTCCGCCCGGCCGGCCCGGATCAGGTCCAGGGCCAGCGCGAGCGCCTCCGACCCGGATGCGCAGGCGGACACCGGAGCGTGCACCCGGCCGCGGGCCCCGAGCTCCAGGCCGACCGCGGCGGCCGGGCCGTTCGGCATCAGCATCGGGACCAGCAGTGGGGACACCCGGCGCGGGCCGCGCTGGCTCAGCACCTCGTGCTGGTCGAGCAGGGTGAGCGCGCCACCGATGCCGCTGCCCACCGCGATGGCCAGCCGCTCCAGGTCCACCTCCGGCCGGCCGGCGTCCGCCCAGGCTTCCCGGGCGGCCACCAGCGCCGCCTGCTGGACCCGGTCCAGCCGGCGGGCCTCCACCCGCGCCAGCACCTGGGAGGGCTCGACCTTCATGCGCGCGGCGATCCGCACCGGCAGCTCTTCGGCCCAGTCCTCGGTCAGCGTGCCGACCCCGGACTCGCCCGCCAGCAGGCCGGCCCACGTCGACGGCACGTCCCCGCCCAGCGGCGTGGTCGCGCCGAGCCCGGTGACGACGACGTCGGTCATCGCTCTGCTCCGTGCCGGGGCCGGGGCCTGCCGGGCTGCCCGCCGGCGGTCGCCGCGCGGGTCACGCCTGGGCCCTCTCGATGTAGCTGACGGCGTCCCCGACGGTCTTCAGGCCGGCCAGCTCGTCGTCGGGGATCTTCACGCCGAACCGCTCCTCGGCGGCCAGCGCGATCTCCACCATGGACAGCGAGTCGACGTCGAGGTCGTCGGTGAAGGACTTTTCCAGCTTGACGTCCTGCGGCTTGACGCCGGCGATCTCCTCGAGGATCTCGGCCAGACCTTCGCGGATGTCGTCGCTCACGGGGGTTCCCTTCGGTTGGTTCGGTGCGTTGCGGTGGACTTCGTTCGGGGCGGACTGCGGTTCTGGGATGTGACTGGCCTTGCGTCGGGACGGGAGGACTACGGGCAGGTGATGACCTGGCCCGCGTAGGTGAGGCCGGCGCCGAAGCCGAACAGCAGCACCGGAGCGCCGGAGGCGATCTCGGCACGCTCCAGCATCCGGGACAGCGCCATCGGGATCGAAGCCGACGAGGTGTTCCCGGCGGTCACGATGTCGCGGGCGAGCAGCGCCTGGGGTGCGCCCAGCCGGCGGGCCAGCCCCTCGATGATGCGCAGGTTGGCCTGGTGCGGGACGAACGCGGCCAGCTCGGTCGGGTCGACGCCAGCCGCCTCGCAGGTCTGCCGGACCAGCGGTGCCAGGGAATGGCTGGCCCAGCGGAAGACCGGCTGGCCGTCCTGGGTGAGGAAGGAGTTGCGGTCCTTGACCGCGATCAGGTCCGCCTTGTCACCCTCGGATCCCCAGACCACCGGGCCGATGCCGGGCACGTCGGACGGGCCGACGACCGCCGCGCCCGCACCGTCCGCGAAGATGATGCAGGTGGCGCGGTCGTCCCAGTCGATCCAGTCGGACAGCTTCTCCGCGCCGATCACCAAGGCGTACCGGCTGGTTCCGGTGCGGACCAGGCTGTCGACCGTGGCCAGCCCGTAGCAGAACCCGGAGCAGGCCGTGTTCAGGTCGAACGCCGCGCAGCCGGTGATGCCCAGCCGCTCCGCCACCCGGGCGGCGGCATTCGGGATGTTGCTCTCCAGCGAGCAGGTGGCTACCACGACCAGGTCGACGTCGCTGGCGGGCAGGCCGCTGGCGGCCAGCGCCTTGCCGGCCGCCTGCACCGCCATGTCCACCACCGACTCCTCCGGCCCGGCGATGCGGCGCTCGACGATGCCGACCCGGTCCCGGATCCAGTTGTCGTCGGTCTCCACCCGCTTGGCCAGGTCGTGGTTGGTGACCACGTTCGCCGGCTGGTAGTGGCCGAAGGCGAGGATCCGGGAGCCGGCCGGCCCGGTGCCGGAACGCAGTGCGGCCGGCCGGGTGCCGGCGGCGGGTGCCGGCGTGGCGGCACCGTCCTGGGACTCCTC
>JBKOWA010000437.1:0-3293 GCA_046724155.1 Actinomycetota bacterium | reverse complement strand
GGCTAGCAGGCGGTCCATCGGGGCCGTGACCAACCCCGGGGACCGGCGCCGACCCGGGACCGGCGCCCGGCTGCGCCCGGTGGCGTCCATCACGTTGGCCGGCTGCTCCACCGATCCGGCCCGGTACGACGCGGCCATCCGGGCGGTCCTTCAGTTCCTGGACGGCTGAGCCGGTTACCGTGGCGCGCATGACGAACGGCGAGCTGCCGGAGAAGCACCGCGGACCGGTGATCCTGCGCCGTGGCCAGATCACCCCGGGCACCACCGACCAGCGGCTGCTCGACCAGCGCGGGCCCTCCGACTGGGTGCACCGGGACCCCTGGCGGGTGCTGCGGATCCAGGCGGAGTTCGTGGAGGGTTTCGGGCTGCTCGCCGAGCTGCCCAAGGCGGTCAGCGTGTTCGGCAGCGCCCGCACCGCCCAGGACGACCCGGACTACGCCGCGGCCCGGGCGCTGGGCGGCGCGCTGGCCACGGCCGGCTTCGCCGTGATCACCGGCGGTGGCCCCGGCATCATGGAGGCGGCCAACCGGGGCGCCTCGGAGGCCGGCGGCATCAGCGTCGGGCTCGGCATCGAGCTGCCGTTCGAGCAGCGGATCAACGACTGGGTCGACATCGGCATCAACTTCCGGTACTTCTTCACCCGCAAGACCATGTTCGTCAAGTACGCGCAGGCGTTCGTGATCATGCCCGGCGGCTTCGGCACGCTGGATGAGATGTTCGAGGCGCTGACCCTGGTGCAGACCGGGAAGGTGACCCGCTTCCCGGTGATCCTGTTCGGCACCGCGTACTGGTCCGGGCTGGTCACCTGGCTGCGCGAGTCCGTGGTGGGGAGCGGCAACATCGTCGCGGCCGACCTGGACCTGGTCACGGTCACCGACGACGTCGCCGAGGTGGTGCAGATCATCGTCGACGCGGACCGGTCGGCGAACGAGCCGCAGCCCCCAGACCAGTACTCCGTGGACCGCCAGCCCTGATGGCTGCCATCTGCGTGTACGCGGCCTCCGGCAGCGGCATCGACCGCGGGTACCTGGAGCTGGCCGCCGCGGTCGGCACCGAGCTGGCCCGCCGCGGGCACTCCCTGGTCAGCGGCGGCGGCCGGGTGTCGATGATGGGCGCGGTGGCCGCTGCGGCCAGGGCCGGCGGCGCGGTCACCGTCGGGGTGATCCCGCGCCAGGTGTTCGACGTGGAGCTCGCCGACCGGGACTGCGACGAGCTGGTCGAGGTCGGCTCGATGCGTGACCGCAAGGCCGAGATGGAGCGCCGGTCCGACGCGTTCCTGGCGCTGCCCGGCGGGATCGGCACCATGGAGGAGCTGTTCGAGGTGTGGACCGCGGGCTCGCTCGGCATGCACGCCAAGCCGGTCGCGGTGCTCGACCCGGACGGCTTCTACGCCCCGCTGTGGGACTGGATACAGCTGCTGTCCGCGCGGGGCTTCGTCCGCCCGGCGGCCTGGCAGCTGCTGATCCGGGTCTCCGCCGTGCCCGCCGCGTTCGATGCGCTGGAGCGGGAACTGGCCTGACGGGCGCCACCAGCGCCCACGCCGGGACTCCTGCGGGCCTCCCAGGCGCCCGCAGGAGCCGTCCAACCCGGACTACCGGACCACCACGAACCGGGCGGTCGCCGCGCTGCCCGCGGCGCTGCTGGCCTTGGTGGCAATCAGTCCGGCGCTCTTGCCGACCCGGACGTCGCCGATCGCCTTCCGCTCGCCGTCGACCCGGATCCTCGTGTCCGAGTTCACCGTATAGGTCGCGGTGAACCCGTCCTCGCTCTTGAGGGATATCGACGTTGGGGACACTGCCGTTACCTTGCCGCGCTGGATGTCCACTACGACCGGTTTGTCGTCCTTGCCCTTGAGGGTCACCTCGCCGTGCTCGACCCGGCGGAGGAGCAGCCGGCGCAGCCCCGGGTACTCGCCGGCCCGCGGGTGGGCGTACCTACCCCGCGGCTGGTCCGCCTCCGGTGCCGCCGGACCAAGGGCCGCCGGACCAAGGGCCGCCAGGTCCAGGGCCGCCGAGTCGAGGGCTGCGGAGTCCAGGGCCGCCGGATCCGGGTCGGCCGAGGAGGAAGGGGAGGCGAAGCTGGCGGGGTGCGGGTCGGACACCGCCGAGGCGATACCGAAGCCGGCCGCGGTGCCGGCACCGAAGATGCCGCCGACGGCCAGCGCGATACCGGCCTTTCCGAGGAACGTGGTCATGCCTCCAGGATGCCGCGGGGCAGTCGCGCTCGGGTTCGTCGGGTGTTCGGACCCGGTAAAGCCCGGGGCGCCCGGCACGCCCGCGGCGGCCTCAGGCCAGGCCGCGGCGGGTGGCGGCCGGCGGGCGGGTGCCCCGGATGGCGGCCACCATGTCCAGTGCCCGGCGGGCCGGCCGCACCTGGTGCACCCGGAACACCCGCGCGCCCAGCCAGGCGCTGACCGCCAGCGTGGCCAGGGTGCCCTCCAGCCGCTCGCCGACCGGCAGGTCCAGGGTCTCCCCGATGAAGTCCTTGTTGGAGGCGGCGACGAGCACCGGCCAGCCGGTGGCCACCAGCTCCGGCAGCCGGCGGGTGAGCTGCAGCGAGTGCCAGGTGTTCTTGCCGAAGTCGTGCGTCGGGTCGATCAGCACGCTCTCCCGCGGCACCCCGAGGGACACCGCCCGGTCGGCCAGCCCGGTCACCCCGGCGAGCACGTCGGCCACCACGTCGCGGTACGCGACCCGGTGCGGGCGGGTCCGTGGGGCCAGCCCGCCGGTGTGGCTGCAGACCAGGCCGACCCCGGCGGCGCCGGCCACCTCGGCCAGCTCCGGGTCGATGCCGGCCCAGCTGTCGTTGACCAGGTCCGCGCCGGCCTCGATCGCCACCCGGGCCACCTCCGGCCGCCAGGTGTCCACGCTGAGGACCAGGTCCGGGTGGCGGTCCCGGACCGCTGCCACCGTTCCGGCCACCCGGCGGATCTCCTCCGCCGGCGGAACCGGCGGCCCGTGGCCGGCCCGCACCCCACCGATGTCCACGATGTCGGCACCTGCGGCCACGGCCTCGTCGACCGCGGCCAGCGCCGCATCGGCGGCGTAGGTGGCGCCCCGGTCGAAGAACGAGTCCGGCGTGCGGTTCACGATCGCCATCAGCACCAGGTCGGTCTCGGCGAACGCGCGCCGCCCCAGCCGCAGGATCACGCTGCGACGGTACGGGGGCAGGGGTCGGGCGGCGGCTGGGCGTGCCGCCACCGGCCGTGACACGATCGGGGGGTGAAGACCGTGCTCGAGTACCTGCTCGGGATGCTGCTGGTCGGCGGGGTGCTGTTCCTGCTGGTCTCGGTC
>JBKOWA010000362.1:0-4729 GCA_046724155.1 Actinomycetota bacterium | reverse complement strand
GTCGGTACGTGGCTCGGGGCGCTCCCGGCCGGGCAGCCGGCGCAGCGAGCCGCTGTTCGTCGGCTCGTCCAAGTCGCCCGCCGCCGGGTCGGGCACCGGCGCCAGCGGTGGCCAGGTGTGCGGACCCGTCTGGGGTCCGGTCTGGTCCGGCAGCCACCGGCCCGCGGGCGGACGCGTCATCCGCTGGGAGTGCCCCGCCCCGGCCCGCTGGGCACGGGCGCGTTCCGCATGAGCCCGCTCGGCATGAACCCGTTCCGCATGGATCCGTTCGGCCTCCGCCGATTTGAGGCGGGCCTGCTCGGCTCGGGCCTGCTCAGCCCGGGCCTGCTCAGCCCGGGCCTGCTCAGCCCGGGCCTGCTCAGCCCGGATCTGCTCGGCTCGGATCTGCTCGGCCCGGATCTGCCCAGCTCGGGCGTGCTCGGCCTGGATCCGCTCGGCGCTGTGATGCTGCGGCCTGGCCCACTCGCCGCCCCCCGGCTCCGGCGACGCCGCCCGGCCCGACGGCGCGGATACCGGCGGCTCCGTCCGGGCCGCGGGTGGGGGCAGCGGCGGCAGCGAATGGGCGCGCTCCCGGCCGGCACCGGTCTCCCGCCGGTACGGGAACATCATCCGTTCCGGCGGCGCCGGAAGGCTCGACTCCTCGCTGCGGTCCCGGCGGCGGCGCCGTCGGGTGTCGGGCAGGTCGTAACCCGCCTCGCGAAGCAGCTCCGAGGCCGACCGCGGGTTGAGCGTGTCGTGGTCGTCACGCTCCTCCGGGCGCATGTGCCGCGCCATCTACGTACCCTCCAGCCAGTCGAGGCGGCGCAGGATGATGCCCTCGCGCAGCGCCCACGGACAGATCTCCACCCGGTTGGCACCCGCCTGCCGCATGACCGACTCGGCCACCACGGCGCCGGCCAGCAGCTGGTGAGCCCGACCCGGGCTCACCCCGTCCAGCTCGGCCAGGTCGACGGACGACATCCGCGAGATGAACCCGATCACCTGCCTCAAGCCTTCAACGGTCAACACCCGGCGCGCCCGGGGCCCGGCGCTCGAGGGCGCCGCACCGGTCAGCCGTGCCAGCGAACGGAACGTCTTGGAGGTTGCGGCCGCTCGGTCCAGGCGGCCCACGTCCGGCATGCGGCTCATTACAGTAGCAACCTGGTCATCCACGTACGTACGCAGCGCCCCCAGCTCCTGCTTGCCGGGCGGGTCGCCGTGCAGCCGCTCCCGGGTCAACCGGCCGGCACCGAGCGGCAGCGACGCGGCGTACGACGGCGCCTCGTCGATCCCGCAGGCGACCTCCAGCGAGCCACCGCCGATGTCCATGACCAGCAACTGGCCGGCGCTCCAGCCGAACCAGCGGCGGACCGCGAGGAAGGTCAGCCGGGCCTCGGCGGTGCCGGCCAGCACCTGCAGGTCCACCCCGGTCTCGGCCCGCACCCGGTCGAGCACCTCGCCGGCGTTGTCCGCGTCGCGGACCGCCGAGGTGGCGAACGCGAGCAGGTCGTCGCAGGCCAGCCGCTCGGCCGCGTCCCGGGCCTTGACCACCGCGGCGACCAGCGCGTCCGCGCCGTCGCCGGACAGCCGCCCGGACTCCACCAGCTCGGCCAGCCGCAGCATCGCCTTCTCCGAGTGCGTCGGCATCGGGTGCCCACCCCGGTGGGCGTCGACCACCAGCAGGTGCACCGTGTTCGAGCCGTCGTCGAGCACACCTAACCGCACAAACGCACCGTACCCGGCGGCCGACTCCCGCTGTTCACCCCTCCCCACCACACCGGACCGGCGCCCGTCACCGCTTGGTCATGCGGCCTACCCTGGCCGCATGGCCAGCGACGAGGTGGGTCTGGACTTTGCCCGCGAGTGGGTGGAGTTTGCCGACCCGGCCGACCCCGAGCACCTGATCCGCGCCGACCTGACCTGGTTGTGCTCCTCCTGGGCGTGCATCTTCGGCCGCGGCTGCCGGGGCATCGTGCCCGGCCGGCAGGACGACGGGTGCTGCAGCCATGGCGCGTTCTTCTCCGACACCGCCGACGCCAAGCGGGTGCGGGCCGCCGCCGCCGAGCTGACGCCCGACATCTGGCAGTACTACGGCTTCGACAAGAAGCTGTACGTGCGGGACTCCGTCGGCGACGACCACAACCGGCGGCGGACCCGCACGGTGGACGGCGCCTGCGTGTTCCTCAACCGCCCCGGCTTCTCCGGGGGCGCCGGGTGCGCCCTGCACCTGCTCGCGCTGCGCACCGGCCGGCACCCGGTGCAGACCAAGCCCGACGTGTGCTGGCAGCTGCCGATCCGCCGCGAGCAGCAGTGGGTGGACCGGCCGGACCAGACCCGGATCCTGGTGTCCTCCATCACCGAGTTCGACCGGCGGTCCTGGGGCGAGGGCGGCCACGACCTGCACTGGTGGTGCACGGCGTCGCGGGACGCGCACTCCGGCGGCGAGCCGCTGTACGTCACCTACGCCGCGGAGCTGACCGCGCTGCTCGGCTCGAAGGCGTACGACGAGCTGGCCCGGCTGTGCGCCACCCGGCTGGAGCTCGGCGGCCTGCTGGCCGTCCATCCCGCCGAACCGAGCTGACCCCCGAACCGGGCCGGACCTGCCGGCCGAGCTGGCGCCGAGCTCTTACATCTCGAACTTGTAGCCGAGGCCCCGGACGGTGACCAGGTACCGCGGGTTGGGCGGGTCCGGCTCGATCTTCGCCCGCAGCCGCTTGACGTGCACGTCCAGGGTCTTGGTGTCACCGACGTAGTCGGCCCCCCACACCCGGTCGATCAGCTGTGCCCTGGTGAGCACCCGGCCGGCGTTGCGCAGCAGCAGCTCGAGCAGGTCGAACTCCTTCAGCGGCACCGGCACCGGCCGGCCGGCGACGGTGACCACGTGCCGGTCCACGTCCATCCGCACCGGCCCGGCCTCCAGCACCGACGGGACGAGCTCCTCGGGCTCGCCGCGCCGGCGCAGCACCGCGCGGATCCGCGCGACCAGCTCGCGGGAGGAGAACGGCTTGGTCACGTAGTCGTCGGCGCCCAACTCCAGGCCGACCACCTTGTCGATCTCGCTGTCCCGGGCGGTCAGCATGATCACCGGCACGTTCGAACGCTGCCGCAGGATGCGGCACACCTCGGTGCCGGACAGCCCGGGCAGCATCAGGTCGAGCAGCACCAGGTCGGCGCCGGTACGGTCGAACTCGATGAGCGCGTCCGGCCCGGTGCCGGCCACCGCCACCTCGAAGCCCTCGCGGCGCAACATGTACGACAGGGCGTCGGAGAAGGACTCCTCATCCTCCACGACGAGTACGCGGGTCACGTGCCACCCCTCAGGTCGGCCGCCGCGGTGCGGTCGGCGGTCGGACCGGCGGCGACAGGCCCGGGAAAGGTGCGCGGGGCGGCAGCCGGCAGCCAGAGCGTGAACGTGGACCCCGAGCGCTCGACGCTCCATACCCGCACGCTGCCGCCGTGGTTCGAGGCGATGTGCTTGACGATCGCCAGCCCGAGCCCGGTGCCGCCGGTGGCCCGCGAGCGCGCCGGGTCGGCCCGGTAGAACCGTTCGAACACCCGCTCCAGGTCGCCTTCGGCGATGCCGATGCCCTGGTCGGACACCGAGATCTCCACCGAGTCGCCGCCCTCCTCCGGCCGGCCGGTGCGGCGCCGGGTGCCGATCGCGACCCGGGTGCCGGGCGGGCTGTACGCGATCGCGTTGTCCACCAGGTTGACCAGCGCGGTGATGAGCTGGCTGTCGTCGCCGCGCACGGTCAGGCCGTGGTCCCCGCCGGCCACCACGGTGATGCCCGCGTTGTCGGCGGCCAGCCGGGTGCGGTCCACCGCCTCGCCGACCAGGCGGTCCACCGCCACGATCCGGGACGCGGGCAGCGGGTCGGCCCCCTGCAGCCGGGACAGCTCGATCAGCTCGGTCACCAGCCGGCCCAGCCGGTCGCCCTCGCGCTGCATCCGCGCGGCGAACCGGCGCACCTCCGCCGGTGAGTCCGCGGCGTCGGCCACCGCCTCGGCCAGCAGGGCGAGCGCGCCCACCGGGGTCTTCAGCTCGTGGCTCACGTTCGCCACGAAGTCCCGGCGCACCGCCTCCAGCCGCCGGGACTCGGTCACGTCCTCGACCAGCAGCGCGACGTGGCCCTCCTCGTCCAGCGGTGCCGCATGAGCCACCACCGCGATCGGCTCCCGGCCGATCCGGCCACCGGGCAGGTCCACCACCAGCTGGCGCGGCTCGCCGGCGAGCCGGGCGCCCTCGGCCACCGCGCACAGGTCGGGCACGGACACCCGCCCGGCCCGCACCACGCCCATCGACCGCGCCGCGGCGTTGGCCAGCACCACCTCGCCGGCCCGGTCCACCACCAGGGCGCCGTGCCGGACCACCTCCAGCATGCGGCGGGCCAACCCGCCGGAGATCGCGGCGGCCGACAGCCCCGCCGGTGCCCCGCCGGCATCCGCCGCGGGACGCCCCCGACGGCTGAACGCCAGCGGGACAAGCGTGCCGAATGCCAGCCCGACGACCAGGGCGCCGGCCACCGCCACGAGCACCTCCACGCCGAGATCGTAGGCACGGCTGCTAACCGCTCCACCCCCCCATGCCCGGCCGGCGAGCGTAGGTCACACTGCTCGGAGAAGGTGTTCATCCGCCGTACCGCCCCCGTTCATCCGGAACGCCGACCAGCCGCCCGGGGCGAAGATTACGGTGCGCACCGCGACGGCGGGCGGACCGGCAAGGTCCGGGATAGCCTGGCACCGGCTGCGG
>JBKOWA010000117.1:0-2695 GCA_046724155.1 Actinomycetota bacterium | reverse complement strand
GTCCGGCAACGTTCTGATGCCCCGTCCGAGGTCGGCCGACACTCCCCGGAGACGGTTCGTGACGGTGCGGAGCGAAGCGGTGACCCAGGGGGAGGGCTCCGGCGCGCCGGTCGCCGGAACGTCCGCGGTCATCGGGCTGCGCTCCAGCGGTTGGGCTGTCCGGTATGGACTCCGGGCGGGCTAGATCCAGGACGGGAACCAGATCCGGGCGTGCCACTGGTCGTAGGTCAGCATGCTGCCGACCAGCAGCGGGTGCAGCCAGACGAAGTCGAGGATGACCACCGTGAGGTACCCGCACACCGCGACCCGGCCCCAGAGCCGGCGGCTGTCCCCGGCTGCCGCCGGGCCGAGCACGTCGCCGAGCGCCATGGTCACCGCGAGCACGCAGAACGGCACCACCGGCGCCATATAGAACAGGAACATCGTGCGGCCGGGGAACAGCAGCCAGGCCAGCCAGCCGGCCGTGAACGCGACCAGCACCGCACCGGCCCGCCAGTCCCGCCGGGACACCAGCAGCCATGCCATCCACCCGATGGCCGGGATGAACGCCCACCACAGCGCGGGCGTGCCGATGGCCAGGATCTCCCGGACGCAGTTGGCCGCGCCGCAGCCGTGCGGGGCCTGGGCGCCGCCCGGGTAGTAGTACGACACCGGTCGGCCGAGCACCAGCCAGCTCCAGGGTGTGGACTGGTACGGGTGCGGGGACTCCAGGTGGCGGTGGAAGTTCAGCGTCTCCAGCTGGTACTGCCACAGCGAGCGCAGTGCGCCCGGGATCAGGGCGCCGGGGAGGACGTTCCACCGGCCGGGGTGGGTGTCCGCCCAGTGCCGGTTGTAGCCGTTCTCGGAAAGGAACCAGCCGCTCCAGGTCGCGAGGTAGGCCAGCACCGGCAGCACGGCCAGCGCCAGCAGCGCGCCGGGCAGGTCGCGCAGCGCCGTGCCGGTGGTCCACCGGCGGGCGCCGGCCGAGCGCCGGGCGCCGCGGTCCCACAGCAGCGACAGGATCGCGAAGCCGGCCAGGAAGAACACGGCGCTCCACTTCACGCCGCAGGCCAGCCCGAGCAGCACCCCGGCGGCCAGCCGCCACGGCCGCCACCCCAGCCGCGGCCCGAGCCGCTGGACCGAGCCGGCCTCGACCGCCGCGGCCAGCCGGGCCCGCATCCGGTCCCGGTCCACCAGCAGGCAGGCGAACGCGCCGATGACCAGGGTCTGCAGGAAGATGTCCAGCAGCGCGAGCCGGCTCTCCACCACCGACAACCCGTCCACCGCGAGCAGCAGGCCGGCGATGCCGCCGAGCAGGGTGGAGCCGGTCATCCGCCGGGCCGCCCGGACCAGGACCAGCACCGCGAGGGTGCCGGCCACCGCGGACGGGATCCGGTAGCCGTACTCCGCCGGCCAGTGCAGCCGGTTGGTGAACAGCCACTGGCCGGCCGCGATGAACCACTTCCCGAGCGGCGGGTGCACGATGAACATGTAGCCCGGGTTGTTCTCGTACCCGCCGTTGTTGAGTACCTCGCGGGCCTCGGTGGCGTAGTACGTCTCGTCGAAGATGTAGCCGTAGGTGGCCCGGTCCGGGAAGCCGATGCCCCACAGCCGGACCGCGGCGGCGATGACGGTCACCACCAGGGTGGTGGCCCAGCCCAGCCCCCGGTCGGCCGGCAGCCGGGAGCGGAGCTGGCTGAACGGCGGCACCATGAACCGCGTCCGGTCGGCCGGCGTGCCGGCAACCGGAAGAGCCGGCCGCGTCAGATCCTCCTGCGGGGCCGCCAGCGACATGTCCGGAGCATATTCTCACGCGGTGGCGCCCGCCGAACCTCCGCCGTCCGGGACCCCGCCGCCCGGGTCCCCGGCTCCCGGGTCCCCGGCTTCCGGGTCCCCGCTTCCCGGGTCTCCGCCGCCTGGGTTCCCGCTTCCCTGGTCCCCGGCTCCCGGCGCCCCGCAGTCCGGGTCCCGGCCGGCCGGGACCCAGCCGTCCGGACGGTTGATCCTGGCCGGGGCGCCGCTGGGCGACCCGGCCGACGCCAGCCCCCGGCTGCGTGCCGCGCTGGCCACGGTGCCGGTGATCGCCGCGGAGGACACCCGGCGGCTGCGCCGGCTGGCCGCCGCGCTGGAGGTGCCGCTGACCGGCCGGGTGGTGTCGTACTACGACGCCAACGAGCGGGCCCGCGTGCCGGGGCTGCTGGCGGCGCTGCGCCGGGGCGAGGACGTGCTGGTGATCACCGATGCCGGCATGCCGGGGGTGTCCGACCCGGGGTACCGGCTGGTGGCCGCGGCGGTGGCCGAGGGGCTGCCGGTGACCGCGCTGCCCGGGCCGTCGGCGGTGACCACCGCGCTGGCCCTGTCCGGGCTGCCCTGCGACCGGTTCTGCTTCGAGGGGTTCCTGCCGCGGCGGGCGGGGGAGCGGCGGGCCGCCCTGGCCCGGCTGGCCGCCGAGCCGCGGACGATGGTCTTCTTCGAGGCGCCGCACCGGGTCGCGGCGGCGCTGGCCGACCTGTCCGCGGCGTTCGGGCCGCAGCGGCCGGCCGTGGTGTGCCGGGAGCTGACCAAGACCTATGAGGAGGTGCGCCGCGGCACGCTGGCCGAGCTGGGCGAGTGGGCCGCCGGCGGGGTGCGCGGCGAGCTGACCCTGGTGGTGGCCGGCGCGCCGGCGGTGGCCGCGAGCGCCGACCCGGCGACGCTGGCCGGCGCGGTGGCGGAC
>JBKOWA010000013.1:0-3947 GCA_046724155.1 Actinomycetota bacterium | reverse complement strand
CGGCCAGCCCGGGCAGGCCGAGCCACCGCCGGGCCGCCCAGGAACCGGCGGCCAGCGCCTCGGCCGCCGGCAGACCGGCCGCGTGCAGGGCCCGGATTTCGGCTGTCACCAGCCCGTGCGGCAGCATCCCGCCGGCATCGGTGCCGCAGTAGACCGGCACGCCTGCCTCGTACGCCGCGCGCACCCGGTCCGCCGCGGTGACGTGCAGCCGGCGCAGGTGCTCGGCATAGGCCGGGTACCGGGACGCCCGCGCCGCGATCCCCGGGAAGTTGGCCACGTTGACCAGGGTGGGCACCAGCGCGCCGCCCCCGGCGGCCAGCGCCGCGATGGTGTCGCCGGTCAGCCCGGTGCCGTGCTCGACCGAGTCCACCCCGGCGGCGACCAGGTCCGGCAGCGCGTCCTCGCCGAAGGTGTGCACCGCGACCCGCGCCCCAGCCGCGTGCGCCACCCGCACCGCCTCGACCAGGTCCTCGGCCGACCACAGCGGGGCGAGGTCGCCCTTGTCCCGGTCGATCCAGTCGCCGACCAGCTTCACCCAGCCGTCGCCGGCGGCGGCCTGTTCCGTCACGGCGGCCGCCAGCCCGGCCGGCTCGACCTCGACCGCCAGGCCGCGCTCGTACCGCTTCGGTCGGGCGATGTGCCGGCCGGCCCGGATGATCCGCGGCGCGGCCGGGTCGCCGTCCAGGAAGCGGGCGTCGGCCGGGCTGCCCGGGTTGCGCAGCAGCAGCGCCCCGGCGTCCCGGTTGGTGTACGCCTGGGCGCGCAGCCCGTCCTCGTCGAGCACCGGCCCCGACGGGGACAGCGAGACGTGGCAGTGCGCGTCGACCAGCCCGGGCAGGATCCAGCCGCCGCGCAGCACGGTCTCGGCGCCGGCCACCGGCTCGAAGCTGAGCCGGCCGCCGGACACGAACAGGTCGCGCTCCTCGGCATCCGGCAGCAGCACCCCGCGCAGGTGCAGCGCGGCGGGCGCAGGCGGCGGCGCAGCCGCGGTCACGGCTTCTTCGGAAACTTCAGCTTGGACAGGTCCGGTACGTCCATGCCGGGCGGCAGCTCGGCCAGCGGGTTGCCGCCCGGGGGCAGGCCGGGGAAGCCCCCGGGGAAGCCGCCGGCCGGCATCCCCCGCGGCGGAGTCGGCCCGCGCCGAGCCTGCGACTTGCCCTTCTTGCCCTTCTTGCCGCGGGCCTTGGTGCCGGCCCGGCGGCGCGCGCCCGGCAGGCCGGCCATCCCGGCCATCTGCTGCATCATCTTGCGCGCCTCGAAGAACCGCTCCACCAGGCTGTTGACGTCGCTGACGGCCACCCCCGCGCCGCGCGCGATGCGGACCCGCCGCGAGCCGTTGATGATCTTCGGGTCCTGCCGCTCGGCAGGTGTCATCGAGCGGATGATCGCCGCGGTGCGGTCCAGGTCCTTCTCGTCGATCGAGTTCAGCGCGTCCTTCATCTGGCCGGCGCCGGGGAGCATGCCGAGCAGGTTCTGCAGCGGCCCCATCCGCCGCAGCGTCATCATCTGCTCCAGGAAGTCCTCGAGGGTGAAGTCCTTGCCGGAGGCGAGCTTGGTCGCCATCCGCTCGGCTTCCTCTTCCTCGAAGTGCTCCTTGGCCTGCTCGATCAGGGTCAGCACGTCGCCCATACCGAGGATCCGGGAGGCCATCCGGTCCGGGTGGAACACGTCGAAGTCGGCCAGCTTCTCGCCGTTGGAGGCGAACATGATCGGCTGCCCGGTCACCTCGCGCACCGACAGCGCCGCGCCGCCGCGGGCGTCGCCGTCCAGCTTGGTGAGCACCACGCCGGTGAACCCGACGCCGTCCCGGAACGCCTCGGCGGTGGTCACCGCGTCCTGGCCGATCATGGCGTCCACCACGAACAGCGTCTCGTCCGGCTGCACCGCGTCCCGGATGGCCGCCGCCTGCGCCATCATGTCCGCGTCGACGCCCAGCCGGCCGGCGGTGTCCACCACCACCACGTCGTACATCCGGTGCCGCGCCTCCTCGACGCTGCGCCGGGCGACCTGCACCGGGTCGCCGACGCCGTTGCCCGGCTCCGGCGCGAAGACCTCCACCTCGGCCTGCCGGCCGACCACCTGGAGCTGGGTGACCGCGTTCGGTCGCTGCAGGTCGGCGGCGACCAGCAGCGGGGTGTGCCCCTGCTTGCGCAGCCACAGCGCCAGCTTGCCGGCCAGCGTGGTCTTGCCGGAGCCCTGCAGGCCGGCCAGCATGATCACGGTCGGCGGGTGTTTGGCGAACTGCAGCCGCCGGGTCTCGCCGCCGAGGATCGCGACGAGCTCCTGGTTGACGATCTCGATGACCTGCTGCGCCGGGTTGAGCGCCTTCGACACCTCCGCGCCGCGGGCCCGTTCCCTCACCCCGGCCACGAACGTCTTCACCACCGGCAGCGCGACGTCCGCCTCCAGCAGCGCGATCCGGATCTCGCGCGTGGTCCGGTCGATGTCGGTGTCCGACAGCCGGCCCTTGCCGCGCAGGCTGGTGAAGACCTTGTCCAAGCGTTCGGAAAGGGTGTCAAACACGGCTCGGCGGATCCTTCGGTCGTACGGCGGGTGCAGCCCAGGGTACCGGGCAACCCATGGCTCAGCCGGTAGTGCCACCGGCCGCGGCGGCCAGCACCGCGTCCCGGACCTGCGCCCGCACGTCGGCGTCCAGCACCGGCTTGCCGTCCCCGCCCACCAGGTAGAACGCGTTGACGACCGCGCCGCCCAGGATGTCCAGCCGGGCGGTCCGGATGTCCAGCCCGCACCGCTCCAGGGCGGCCGTCACCCGGTACAGCAGGCCGAGCGAGTCACCGGCCCGCAGCTCCAGCACGGTGGCGTCGGTTGCGGCGTCGTCCAGCCACAGCACCCGCGGCGGCGGGCCGGGTAGCGGGGCGGCCGTGCGGTAGGACGCCTCGCGGGCCGCCAGCCGCTCGGCCAGCGGCAGCTTTCCGGCCACCGCCCGGCGCAGGTCGTCCGACAGCAGGGTCGGATCCGGCGGCCGGCCGAACCGGGGTGCCACGGTGAAGATCATCACTGCGGTGCCGTCCACCGTCCGCGCGTCCGCGGCCCGGACGTCGAGGGCGTGCAGGGCGAGCACACCGGCCGCCCGGCTGAGCAGGCCGTGGGTGTCCGGGGCCACCGTGGTGACCCGGTCGCCGGAGACCTCGATGGCGAACTCGCCGACGGCGGCCAACTCGGCCAGCCGCGCGGGCAGCGGGGCCGGCTCGGGCGGCGGAGCCCCGGTGAGCGCGCGGGCCACCCGCCGTACCAGGTCGGTGACCAGGCCGGCCTTCCACTCGGTCCACACACCCGGCCCGGTGGCACGGGCGTCCGACTCGGCCAGCGCGTGCAGCAGCTCCAGCAGGCCGACCGAGCCGCTGACCGCCTCCGCGACGGCACGCACGGTCGCCGGGTCGGCCAGGTCCCGGTGCAGGGCGGTGTCGGGCAGCAGCAGGTGGTGCCGCACCATCAGCCGCACGGTGTCCACATCAGACGGCGGCAGGCCGATCCGGGCGGCGATCCCGCCGGCCAGCACCGCACCGGCCGCCGAGTGGTCGCCGGCCGAGCCCTTGCCGATGTCGTGCAGGAACGCCCCGAGCAGGAGCAGGTCGGGTCGGGCGACGCCGCGGACCAGGGCGGTCGCCTGCGCCGTGGCCTCCATCAGGTGCCGGTCCACGGTGAAGCGGTGCACCGCGTTGCGCTGCGGCAGGAACCGCACCCGCTCCCACTCCGGCACCAGGCGCACCAGCAGGCCGGCCTGGTCCAGCGCCTCGAGCACCGGGATGGCCGGCCAGCCGGTGGCCAGCAGCTCGACGAACGACTCGCGGACCGGCGCCGGCCACGGCTCGGGCAGCGGGGCGGACTCGGTGGCGAGCCGGGTCAGCGCGAACGGGGCCAGCGGCCGGCCGGCCCGGGCCGCCGCCGTGGCGGCCCGCAGCACCAACCCCGGGTCGGCCCACGGG
>JBKOWA010000542.1:0-4072 GCA_046724155.1 Actinomycetota bacterium | reverse complement strand
CCCTTGGCGGCGGCCTTCGTTGCCCGGCCGGTCTTGGCGGACTTCGGCGGTGCCGGCCTGGTCTCCACGCTCTCCAGCTCGACGGTGATGTGGCTGGTTCGCTTGTTGATCCGGTACGCCCGGCCCTGCGCACGCGGCCGGAACCGCTTGAGCGTCGGGCCCTCGTCCACGTACGCCGCAGCCACCACCAGGCTGTCCGGATCGAGCCGGAGGTTGTGCTCGGCGTTCGCGACGGCGCTGGCCACCACCTTGTAGATCGGCTCGCTGGCGGCCTGCGGGGCGAATCGCAGCAGGGTGAGCGCCTCGTCCGTAGGCAGTCCGCGGATGAGGTCGATCACGCGACGCGCCTTCCTCGGCGTCACGCGAACGTACGTCGCCCGCGCCCTGGCGCGCGGAGTCTCCTCCAGCTGCGCGCCGGCCGGCTGGGCCTTGGGTGCCATGTCGCTGTTCCCCTTGCTCTTCTCGTCAGTGCTGCCGGGCCGTCAGGTGCTGGACGGCCCGGGCGGGACCGGAGGCGGTGCTACTTCCGCCGGGCCTTGCGGTCGTCCTTGACGTGCCCACGGAACGTCCGGGTCGGGGCGAACTCGCCGAGCTTGTGCCCGACCATGGCCTCGGTGACGAACACCGGAACGTGCTTGCGGCCGTCATGCACCGCGATGGTGTGCCCGAGCATGTCCGGGATGATCGTGGACCGCCGGGACCAGGTCCTGATCACCGACTTCTTGTTCGACTCGTTCAGCACGTCCACCTTCTTCAGCAGGTGGTCGTCGACGAACGGGCCCTTCTTCAAGCTGCGCGGCATTCGGTTGACCCCTAGCGCTTCTTGTTCGTCTTGCGACGGCGGACGATCATCTTGTCGCTGGCCTTGTGGTGCCGGGTGCGGCCCTCGGGCTTGCCGTTCGGGTTCACCGGGTGCCGGCCACCAGACGTCTTGCCCTCGCCACCGCCGTGCGGATGGTCGATCGGGTTCATGGCGACGCCGCGGACGGTCGGGCGCCGGCCCTTCCAGCGCATCCGGCCGGCCTTGCCCCAGTTGATGTTTGACTGCTCCGCGTTGCCGACCTCGCCGACGGTGGCCCGGCACCGCACGTCCACGTTCCGGATCTCGCCGGACGGCATCCGGAGCTGGGCGTACGGACCGTCCTTGGCGACCAGCTGCACGCTGGCACCGGCCGAGCGGGCGATCTTGGCCCCGCCACCGGGCCGCAGCTCGATGGCGTGGATCACGGTGCCGACCGGGATGTTACGCAGCGGCAGGTTGTTGCCCGGCTTGATGTCGGCACCGGGGCCGTTCTCGATCCGGTCGCCCTGCTTCAGCCGCGCCGGCGCCAGGATGTAGCGCTTCTCGCCGTCGGCGTAGTGCAGCAGCGCGATCCGGGCGGTCCGGTTGGGGTCGTACTCGATGTGCGCCACCTTGGCCGGCACGCCGTCCTTGTCGTGGCGCCGGAAATCCACCAGCCGGTAGGCACGCTTGTGCCCGCCGCCCTGGTGCCGGGCGGTGATCCGGCCCGAGTTGTTCCGGCCGCCGCGCGAGGTCAGCGGGCGGACCAGCGACTTCTCCGGCGTGCTGCGGGTGATCTCGGCGAAGTCGGCCACGGACGAGCCGCGCCGGCCCGGCGTCGTCGGCTTGTACTTGCGGATTGGCATCGTGGGTTCCCTCGCCTCTAGCTGACCGGTCCGCCACTGCGTTCATGCTTCTCCGGCCCCGATGTTGCGGTGGGGCCGAACGTCCCGCTACGCAACGGGGCCTCCGAAGACGTCGATCCGGTCACCCGGCTTGAGCGTGACGATGGCACGCTTGGTGTCCTTGCGCTTGCCGTAGCCGGTGCGGGTGCGCTTGCGCTTGCCCTGCCGGTTGAGCGTGTTGACGCTGGACACGGTCACGTTGAAGACCTGCTGCACCGCGATCTTGATCTCGGTCTTGTTCGCGTCCGGGCGGACCAGGAACGTGTACTTGTTCTCGTCCAGCAGCCCGTAGCTCTTTTCCGAGATCACCGGGGCGAGCAGGACATCCCGCGGGTCTGTACTCATTCGCTCGCCTCCGCGCTCGCTCCGCTCCTCGGCGCGCCGTCCCGACCCGCCTCAACTGCCAGCCCCGAAAGCGCACCTGCGATGCTCACTCGCTGTCGGCTCGCAGTGCTCATTCGCTGTCCTCCTCGGCCTCATCCGCTCCGGCGTCCAGTGCGGACAGCTCGGACTCGCGGGCGACGGCGGTGCCGGCGGCGCCGCCGGACCGGCCCGCGACGAACGCCCGGAAGGCGTCGGCGGTGAAGACCACGTCGTCGCTGACCAGCACGTCGTAGGTGTTGAGCTGGCCGGGCGCGATCAGGTGCACGTTCGGCAGGTTGCGCAGCGACAGCCAGGTCATCCGGTCGTCCCGGTCGGCGACCACGAGCACCCGGCGGGCCTCCGTCACGCCGGCCAGCACCGCGCGACCGTCCTTCGTGGATGGAGTGTCGCCGTCCACGAAGTGGCTCACCACGTGCAGCCGCTCGTTGCGGGCCCGGTCGGACAGCGCACCCCGCAGCGCGGCGGCCTTCATCTTCTTCGGGGTCCGTTGGCTGTAGTCCCGCGGGGTGGGGCCGTGCACGACGCCGCCGCCGGTGTACTGCGGCGCCCGGATGGAGCCCTGGCGAGCCCGGCCGGTGCCTTTCTGCCGGTACGGCTTGACGCCGCCGCCGCTGACCTCGCCGCGGGTCTTCGTGTCGTGGGTGCCCTGCCGGGCCGCCGCCAGCTGGGCGACCACGACCTGGTGCATCAGCGCCAGGTTGGCCTGCGCGTCGAAGATCTCCGCAGGCAGCTCGACGGTGCCGGCGGTCGCCCCGTCCGGGGTGCGGACGTCGAGCTGCCGGACGGTTTCCTCGGTCACTTCGCCACCCCGCCCTTCGCCAGCGGCGCCTTCACCGCGGTGCGCACCAGCACCAGCCCGCCAATCGGCCCGGGCAGCGCGCCCTTGACCAGCAGCAGGCCGTTGTCCATGTCCACCGCGTGCACCGTCAGGTTCTGCATGGTGGTCCGCTGGTTACCCATCCGGCCGGCCATCCGCAGGCCCTTGAACACCCGGCCCGGCGTCGCGCAGCCGCCGATCGAGCCCGGCGAGCGGTGCTTGCGCTGGGTGCCGTGCGAGGCGCCGAGGCCCTTGAAACCGTGCCGCTTGACCACGCCGGCGGTGCCCTTGCCCTTGCTGCGGCCGATCACGTCCACCTTGGCGCCGGCCTCGAACACGTCCGCGCCGATCTCCTGACCGACCTCGTACTCGCCGGCGGCCTCGGTGCGCAGCTCCACCACGTGGCGCCGCGGCGTGACGCCGGCGCTGCGGAAGTGACCCGTCTCCGGCTTGTTGACCTTGCGCGGGTCGATCGCACCGAAGGCGAGCTGGACGGCCGAGTAGCCGTCCTTCTCCGGGGTGCGCACCTGGGTGACGACGCACGGGCCGGCCTTGACCACGGTCACCGGCACCACCCGGTTCGCGTCGTCGAAGACCTGGGTCATCCCGAGCTTCTCGCCCAGTACCCCCTTGATCTGCTTAGCCATTGTTCTCGGGCCCCTACTGGATGTTCACGTCGACGCTGGCCGGCAGGTCGATGCGCATCAGCGCGTCGACCGTCTTCGGCGTCGGGTCGAGGATGTCGATCAGCCGCTTGTGGGTGCGCATCTCGAAGTGCTCGCGGCTGTCCTTGTACTTGTGCGGCGAGCGGATGACGCAGTACACGTTCTTCTCGGTGGGCAGCGGAACCGGGCCGACGACCCGCGCGCCGGTGCGCGTCACGGTGTCGACGATCTTCCGTGCCGAGGCGTCGATCGCCTCGTGGTCGTAGGCCTTGAGCCGGATGCGGATCTTCTGTCCCGCCATGGTGGTCCTTGCTCCGTAACTCTCACCCCGAAGGGCTCGCCGCTGGTCCGCTGGTTCGTGGGTCCGCGCCGGGCGGCGGCCGGGCCGAGGCCCGCCGCCGCCGGCCGGTTCGGTTACTTCTGGATCTTGGTGACGCGGCCGGAGCCGACGGTGCGGCCACCCTCGCGGATGGCGAAGAGCAGGCCCTCCTCCATCGCGATGGGCTGGATGAGCTCCACC
>JBKOWA010000193.1:0-3233 GCA_046724155.1 Actinomycetota bacterium | reverse complement strand
CGTGGTGCTGATCGCGTTGATCGTGTTCATCCTGCAGAACACTCGCAGCGTGCAGGTTTCGTTCCTGGGGCTGCACGGCACGCTGCCGTTGGCGATGGCGCTGCTGATCGCCCTGGTTGGTGGGGTTGTTCTCGCCCTGGTCTTCGGTACCGCGAGGATCACTCAGCTGCGTCGCCTGGGCCGCCGATCCCGCGCGGCGGAGCCTCCTGCCGGCGCCGGGGGGCACCGCGTCGACGCTGGCCGGCAGTAGCCGGTCACGCGGCCGGGCAGGCGGCCGGGCTCAGCCCATCGCCCGGCCGGTGGTATGGCTGTCCTGAGGTCCGGGGCGGCTGAGGTCCGGCGCGCGTGGCCGGGCGCCGCTTGCGAGCCGGGTTCTGGAGGTGTCATGGCAGCGGGGCGCATGGCGCGCACCGGGTTGGGCGGCCGTCGGCGATGGTGACGGTGGCCGGCCCGGCGCGGCCTGACCTCTTCGAGTCCGGTCTGGATGTGGCGCCGGCTGGCGAGCTGCCGGGTGAGCAGGTCCTGCGCGGCCTCGGGGTGGGCCATGACGGCCTGCCGGCGGGGGAGGCGGCGCGGCGGCTGGCGCGGTACGGGCCCAACGCCGTGACGTCTCACCGGGCCCGGCTGCTGCCGGTGTTGTGGCACCAGTTGCGCTCTCCGCTGCTGGGACTGCTGCTGGTCGCCGCGGTCGCGTCGTACTTCGTCGGGGAGCGCAGCGACGCGATGATCATCGGGGCGATCGTGGCGCTGTCGGTCAGTCTGGGACTGGTCAACGAGTACCGGGCGGAGAAGGCGGCCGAGGCGCTGCATTCACGGATCCACCACCGGGCGCTGGCCCTGCGCGGCGGCCACTCGGTCGCGGTGGATGTGACCGCGCTGGTCCCGGGTGACGTCGTGGACCTGCAGCTGGGAGATATCGTGCCGGCCGATATCCGGCTGCTGCAGACGTCGGGGTTGGAGTGCGACGAGTCGGTGCTGACCGGCGAGTCGCTGCCGGTGGACAAGGACCCCTCGCCGGTGGCGGCCGGTACCCCGCTGGCCGAGCTTTCCGGCTGCGCGCTGATGGGCACCGTGGTGCACGGGGGCAGCGGGCGTGGGGTGGTGACGGCCACCGGTGCCCGCACCCGGTTCGGGCGGATCGCCGCGGGTCTGGGCGGCCACCCGGTCGAGACCCAGTTCCAGGTCGGGCTGCGGCGGTTCTCGATGCTGCTGGTCTACGTCGCTGCCGGGCTCACCGTTTCGATCTTCGTCAGCAACGTCGTGCTGCACCGGCCGATCCTGGACGCGCTGCTGTTCTCCCTGGCCATCGCGGTGGGGATCACCCCGCAGCTGCTGCCGGCGGTGGTCTCGATGAGCCTGGCCGCCGGATCGCGGCAGATGGCCCGGCGCAAGGTCCTGGTCAAGCGGCTGGTCTGCATCGAGGACCTCGGCGACATCGACACCCTGTTCACCGACAAGACCGGCACGCTGACCGAGGGCCGGATCAGCTTCATGCGCGCCGTGGGCACCGACCCCGCCGCGCCGGACGCGCCGCTGCGGTGGGGCCTGACGTGTACCGGGGCCACCGTCGAGGATGGCCACGCGGTGGGCGGCAACCCCCTCGACACGGCGCTGTGGGACTCACCCGCCGCGCTCGGGCACCGGGCGGTGCTGGCCAGCGACACCCGGCTGGCGACGCTGCCCTTCGACCACGAACGGCGCCTGGTGTCCGTCCTGGTCCGCGACGGGCATGGCGCCCGGACGATGGTCACCAAGGGGGCCCCGGAGGCGGTGCTGGATCGGTGCACGGACGTGCCGGCCGCCACCATCCGGGTCCTGACCGCGGAGTTCGCAGCCGGCAACCGCGTCGTCGCCGTCGCCACCCGCCCCGGCCATGGCCGCCTGCTACCTCGTCCTCGTCGAAGTCGGCAAACGGCTGTTCTACGGCGCCACCCCCGCACCGACCGGGGCGCCAGCACTCCCCATCGGACACCGCCACCTACGCCGCCGCGCCGCCTACTTCAGCACCAGCCACCTGAACGACCCACGACAGCCCATCAGACCCGGTTGGCGGCCCCGTTCGCTTCCGTCGCGCCGGGCCAGCGGCCCCACCCGGAATCCAGGTCCGGACTCGGGACAGGCTCGGGACGCGCCGGCCGCGGAGGACATCGCGGGTGCCAGGGGGCGGTGACGCGCGGTGACGCGCCCGCGGTTTCATCGATGTCCGGCCCACCGGTTGGTGCGTCGCCCGCTGTTCTGGCCGGAGATCAGGTGGTAGGCGAGTAGGAGTAGACCGGCACCGGCGATGGCGGTGATCCAGGTGGAGAGGTTGAAGAACCCCTTGATGCCGACGACGTGGAACATCTTCGTGGCCAGGAAGCCACCGAGGAGCGCTCCGGCGATCCCGATCAAGGTCGTGATGACGATGCCTTCACGGCTCTTGCCCGGGACCAGCATTCTGGCGATCAAGCCGGCGGCCAGACCGAGAATGATCCAAGCGATGATGCCCATAACCGACTCCTAAGGATGGGTTTGCACGTGCTGACTGCGGGGGTCAGGGTTCGGCCCGGTCGCCGCGGCGGGCAGAGCGCGGACCGGCTACAGGAGGTCGCGTTCGCGGTCCGGCGTGACGGTGGGCTCGCCCAGGACGGTTCGGCGGGCGCCGCGGACGACGATCGTGCGCCGGCTGAATCCGCCCCAACTCGCCCAGAAGGCGATCGACAGGACGGCGGCGACGACACCGACCACGATCAAGACCACGCCCGTGGTGTGGACGTTGAACCCGTTGCCTTGGCCGACACGGCGAAACGCATGATCGCGCCGGCAGTGATCATCAACATGCTCACGAAGATGCCCATCGTGCTCCTTCTTCCTCGCGGCACGAGCCGCGCGCATTGCCGGCCGTGTACCCGCCGCCCGGTCTCCGGGTGGCCGACCCCGGCCGTAGCTCGCGTTCGAGTAGGTCAGGCGCCGCGATGGTCTTCAACGCCCGGCACGGGGGTTGAAGGACGGTCGGCTCGGCGGCCCCGACCCCGCCGGTCCGGTGCGCCAGCGGCCCGGGAAACAGCTCATCCGGGTCGCCTCGGACCGGCTCCTGATGGAACCGGTGGAAGGCGTCTTCTGGTTGCGTCGGGGGCGTCACGGAGGGTGTCCTTCGGGGTGGCCGGGCCCAGGCGGGCCGCGGCTTGTCAGGGCTGGCGCCATAAGAAGACCGCACCGGCTGGGCCTGTGTCACGGTCGTGCCGGCCTAGCGT
>JBKOWA010000207.1:0-2189 GCA_046724155.1 Actinomycetota bacterium | reverse complement strand
TCGGTGCCACCTGCGGCCGAGCGCTGCGGGGTGCCGCATCGGGCACGGAGGGGTCGGGCACCGAGGGCCTGGTTGGTGCGGCGGCCGTGCCGATGGCATCCGCCGTGGCCGTATCACCTTCGCAAACCGGACAGCGAGCATAGCCGATGACAAGCGGTGGGCAGTGGCTGGTGGCGCTGGCGATGGCGGTCGGTCTGGCCGGTGTGCTGGTACCGGTGCTGCCTGGCTTGCTGTTGGTATGGGGCGCCGGTCTGGTGTGGACGATCGGTGACGGCGGCGGAGCCGTGCGGTGGACCGTCTTCGGCGTACTGACCTCGCTGTTCGTGGGCGCCACAGCGGCGAAGTACGTGCTGCCGGCACGGTCGGCGGCTGCTCGCGGTGCACCGACGAGCACGCTGCTGGCCGGCGCGGCGGGCGCGGTGGTTGGCTTCTTCGTCATCCCCGTGGTCGGCGTGCCGATCGGTGGCGTGGCCGCGATCTGGCTGGCCGAGTACGCCCGGCTGCGTCAGCCGCGGGCCGCGCTGGCGGCCACGAAGGCGGCCCTGCCTGGTCGCGATCGGCCTCGGCGTACTGATCGAACTGGGCACCGGCGTGATCATGGTATTGGTTTGGCTCGGCGGCGTGCTGGCGACCTGACCAGCGGCGAGCTGCCCTGACGCAGCGGCTGAAACGAACGTGACTCGGCCGGGAAGTCCAGGCATTCGATGGCCAGTTGGGCGCCGGACGCGGGTGGGGTGACGAAGTCGGAGGCGTCGCCGGCTCGCATGCGGACGATGGCGGCTGGTAGGCCGGGCCGATGATGGCGACCGCGGGCCAACGGTGAGCCGGTCCTACTCGGGAGCAGCTCCCGCCGTTTCCTGCGCAGCCTGCTTCGCCCTGGCTGCTTTTGCTGTCTTCCGCGCTGCCTTTCTCCGCTCCAGCTGCCGCGCGTATTCCTCGACCGAGACAACTACGTCGGGTCTTTCCCGGCCGAACCTCTTGGCATAGATGTCCTCGATGAACTGTGGCAGCGGCACTTTCCACGGCTCCTGCCGATGGTTAGCGAGCCCGCCGAACTTCTTCGGGTTCAACCCCAGCTCCCGCGCCATCTGCACGTGGGCGTGTGAGAGCCGGTACCTTTTGCGTGCCTCGATCCACACCTGCAGGTTGGGCGGAAGCCGCTTCGCGTTCTCACTCACCTGCCTGCTCTCCCACGGTGGGCGGCTGCTGCGCCTGTGCACCGACGTCGGTCTGCTGCCGGTGTTCAGCCTCTTCGCGCACCAGCCGCAACCAGTCGGCAATCGCGTCGCGGTCGCGCACCCCGCTGACGGCGTACGGACGGCAGGACATACCGCCGTCCCTGACAGGTGCCTGGCTCGGCGACGCAGGGATCGCCGAGCCGCTGCAGCTGGTTCAGTCTGCTTCGGCGGAGCCGGTCAGTCGTAGGCGGCGTTGGGCGCGTTGGTAGAAGGTGGTGTGGCCGAGTCGTACTACTCGGGCGGCGGCTGGTAGGACGGTGAGGTCGACGGTGTCGCCTGGGCGTACGTGCCCGACCACGAGTCCGTCGGCTTCCACGGCCAGTTCGCCGCTGGTCGGTAGCACGTCCAGCGCCAGCTTTTCGCCGGTGGACAGGAACAGTGCCCGGTTGAACGCCGAGTGCGGCGCGGCCGGGGTGACCAGCATGCCTTCGGCGGCCGGGGAGACGATCGGGCCGCCGGCGGAGAAGTTGTAGGCGGTGGAGCCGGTCGGGGTGGCGACGATGACCGCGTCGGCGGCGTAGCGGACGAACGGGTTGCCCTGCACCCGCAGCCCGACCGCGGCGGTGGGGCCGAGGCCGGGGATGCGGACCAGTGCGATGTCGTTGAACGCGGCGGTGTCGGTGCTGTTGAAGCGGGCCTGTACGCCGGAGCGGGGTTCGATGGTGAACCGGTGGGCGTCGATCGCGGACAGTGCCTCGGCGAGGTCCGGCGGGTCGATCTCGGCGAGGAAGCCGAGCCGGCCGAGGTTGACCCCGAGCACGGGCACCTTGGTGTCGCGGACCAGTCGCATGGCCCGCAGCATGGTGCCGTCGCCGCCCAGGCTGACGACCAGGTCGGTGCGCTCGGCCAGGTGCTGCGGCTCGACCGCGACCGCCGGCCCGTCGATGCGGGCCAGGTCGTCGGCGAGCCCGAAGACCTGCGCCCCACGCCCGCGGGCCCAGCCGCTGATCA
>JBKOWA010000496.1:0-4664 GCA_046724155.1 Actinomycetota bacterium | reverse complement strand
TTATAGGGTCGGACGCAGTACGCGGGTTTGATAATCGTCGTTCCAGGCTGGCCCGTATGAGCTGGCCGTCCGAGATGACTACGTCCTGCCTGGTGGGTCCACGATCTGCAGAGCTTGGCCAAGGTTCCGGTGCCACACTGTGGGCGGGCGGGCGGCGGCGACGCCTTGGAGGGTCGCTAGCCGGCCACCCGGTCGACCGCAACCACGTGGCTCGGCCGGACCCGGACCAGCACCGTCCCAGGCATGGGCAGCTGGCTGGCGAAGCCCTCGGCGGCCTCCGGCCCGTGGTACCGGGCGCCGATCCGGACCGCGGCATGCCGGACCTGCTCAGGGTCCTCCGAGGTCTCGGCCGTGCCCTCGACCATCACGAAGGAGTACGGCGGGGCCTGGTCGTCCATCACCAGCGTCACCCGCGGATCGCGCCGCACCGCCGCGACCTTCACGGTGTTCGCGCCGGTGAGGAACAGCAGGTCGTCGCCGTCCAGCACGATGCCCACCGGGACGGCGTGCGGGCGGCCATCGGCCCGGGTGGTGGCGAGGACCGCGGTGCGCGTCCCGTTCAACAGGAACGCCCGGCGCACCTCAGGGGTCATCTCCTCCATGGCACTCCGTCCGTCGAGACCCGCTGACCGGGACCAGCGTAGGCAGCCGGCCTCGGGCACCGATGGCCGCACGCACCGGGCGGCGCTCGAGTTGGGACTGCGGATCAGTGGGCGGGCTCGGGGCTTCCGGTACCGCCCGGTAGACCAGGTCCCACAAGGGTTGCAGCCGTCGGCAGTCCCGGCGGGCGGGCAGATCGGCCCAGGCGCGGTCGAGGCCGATGCGCGCTCCCCACGACGGGACGGTCGCGGCCACGAGGAGGGTCACGGTGGTCGTGGTGTTACAGCGGAGTGATGAGTAAGTACCTCGAGGGCCGCCAGTTTCTGCGTGGGGTCGAGCCACCAGAACGGCCGTGCCGCGAAGCGGCCATGGCCGCCCACGCCGCCTTGTGCGCGGAACGCGCCCTGTGCCGCTTGGTGGGAATCCGAGCGGTGGCGCAGGATTTCCGCCGGGTCAGGGTGTCCAGCCGCCGTGGGGAATGGTCATCGAGAAGGCGCCGCAACTGAAACTGAGACCGAAGGCCAGGACCAGACCCTCGCCTGCCGGGCGGTGGACCGGCTCGGCGAGCATGAGCGGGACCGAACAGCCGATGGTGTTGCCGTAGTCGCGCAGCACGCGGTACGAGGAGGCGACGGCTGCACTGTCCGGGGCGACACCGAACTGCCTGCACAGCCCGTCGAGGATGCGCGTGCTGCCGGTGTGCATGAGGAGCAGGGCGGCTTCGCGGGGATCGACGGCCTGGCCGCCGTTCAGCAGCGCGCGCACGGTTTCCCTGGCATAGTGGGCTCCGCGTGCGGTGACATCGGGGCTCAGCGTGTACAGCCGCCGGCCGTCCACGACCGGCACGTCCGAACCGCCGTCGGGGACCGTGCCCAGTTCGGTGTCGTCGGCTCGTTCATTCGTCAGGTTGGCGACGGGGCCGAACACCGGCCCGTCGCCGTCGGCGGCGAACAGCATCGCGACCGTCGCGTCGCCGAAGAGGAAGCCGTGCATGGCGTTGACGGTCGCCTGCCGCTGCCCGGCGTCGATCTCGGAGAAGTGCGAGTAGAAGTCCGGCAGGGGCGGGGACAGCGGGGTGATCGCGTCCATGAAGGACACCAGGACCCGCTGGTCGGGATGGCTGGTCAGGAACCACCGGACGGTCTCGACGACCTTGGCCATCGCGGAGCAGCCCATGTAGGCGATGCTCAGGTTGGCCACGGTGCGGGGCAGCTCCGGCATCCGCGCGATCAGGTCACACACCAGGCTCGGCAGCAGCCGGGCCGGACTGCTGGTGACGCCGAGCACCAGGCCGATCGAGTCCGCCGGTACGCCGGACTTCGCCAGGCACTTCCGGGCGGCGTCGACGGCCAGGTCGGTCGCGCTGATGTCCAGCTTCGGTTCGGCACCGCGAAACAGCACGTCCGGGTAGTTGGCGAGGATCGAGTGCCTGGTGTGCACGCCGAGACTGCCGAACATGTGCACCAGGTGGTCGGACAGGTGGCCCCGGCCCGCCGCCAGCAGTTCGTCCGTCGACCACACCGGACGCGGCAGCCCGGCGGTGATCGTGATCAGTCGAGGGTCCACTGTGGACGAAATGCTCATGCCGCCTCCTTTGTGTCCTTTGTGCCGACCGCTGTCAGGCTCACCTGCACCTCGTCTGCGTCCGCGTCGTACCGGGCCAAGGTCATCCGGTCGGCCAGGCCGGGATCGGCGGCCGGGAAGTCCGGCCGGTAGAAGAAGCCGCGGCTCTCCTGCCTTGCAGCGATTGACCGGAATCAAGCAAAGTCCCAAACCGCCCAGCTGACAGACCCGCCGATCCGGCCAGTCAACGGTCACGGCGTGATCCTGCCACCGATGCGGACCCAATCGACCGCTCCTGCGCGGTCTGTGCGGCGATGGGCCAGCACTCGGCGGATCATGTCCTCCTGCCGGGGCGTCAAGTAGATCTGCGTCGTAGGTCAACCACACGAACATGTGCTGCTGTCCGTGCGCCTGCACCTGGATCACCCGGCCTCGTGCGCGACCGACGACAGACCGCCAGGGACCACGAGCAATCACAAGACCCTATCGCCGTCGGGCCTGCTCCAGGTTCGACTGGTGGGGGCCGGAGAGCCAGTCCTGACTCAGGCGTGCGTCGACCGGTTCCTCTCCTCGCCGCAGCGCGTCGATGTAGGCGTGATCGGCGGCGAGGCGGGCCGCCACCTCGGGACCCTCGGCGACGGCGCCGTGGCCGGGGATGAGGACATCGACGTGCTTGGCGGCCTCACCCAGCCGGTCGAGTGCCGTCTGGTAGGCGTCCACCTGGTCGGGGCGGCGAGGGTCGAGGAGCGGGATCATGACGTCGGAGAGCATGTCGCCGGCGAGCAGGACGCCACGGTCGGCGAGGAGGACCGCGGCGTGGCCGATGGCGTGCGCCTGATGCTCGAGGATCTCGCCCGGCACGGGTCCGCCGTCCGCGGGCAGCGGGGTGACGAGCCCGATCAGCTCGAGAGGGATGCCCGGCGCGCTGTCCGCCGCCATCGTCTGCGCCCGCTGTCGGGCTTCACTGGCAGTGTGGGCGCCGGCGGGGGTGGCGTAGCGCGGCACGTCACCGAATCGGCGATGCCAGAGCAGGTGGTCCCAGTGGGGATGGGTGGAGAACCCGGCGACCACCGGAAGGCCGAGCCGGTCCAGGTCATCGGCGAGCTGGTTCAGATCGGAACCATCAATGCCGGGATCGACCAGGATCAACCCACCCTCCCCGCGCACCGCGATGGCATTGCTCCAGACCCACGCGCTCTGCCGGACCCAGACGCCGTCGGCCACCTGACTCAGCATCGGTTCACTCTGTCAGGTGTCTCCGCCCGGCGCGAGCTGCGACGCCCGGTGGGTCCGGTTTCGGGACCGGCGGGCCCGAAACGCACTCTCATGCCGCTGTGCGTATGAAGGCGCGCGCATGCCGTCGAGAGGTCGGTGCGTGCCGCTTGCTCGGGCTGTCGCCGATGGGTGACGGCTGGTCGCGGGACGCGGGTTCAGGACGGGTGGTGCATCCAGACGTTGGGTTCGACGTAGACGGCGCGGTTGTGCTCGACGCTGACCTGGACGGGGACCAGAGCGCCGGGTACCTCGACCTCGCCGCTGCGGTCGAACGGCAGGCCGGTCCAGTCCCGCCACTGAGCGAGGGAGCCGGGTACCGACATCGAGGCCGGGCAGACCTTGAGGATCCGGCCGCCGAGCCGGGCATGGGTCCGTAGCCAGGGGTCGGCCGGCAGGCCGTCGTCCCTGGTCCGCGCCGCGTACTCGCTCATCGGGGTCCGCGGCTCGGCGGCCTTGGCCGACGGCCGCACCGGCGCCACCATGGCCAGCCCCCGCTCCCGGGCCGCCGCCTGCATGGCGTGGATGACCAGCCGGCTGAGTCCCTGGCCCTGCCGGTCCGGGCGGATGGCGATCTCCAGCGCGGAGACGGCGGTCGGCGGGCGGGACCGGAGCCGGCCGGTGACGCCGTGGCCGAGCACCCAGTCCCAGCCGGTGCCCGGCAGCGCCTCCAGCTCCCCGTCCCAGCCGAACGCGACAGCGTGGCCCTTGCCGACCACGGTCTCGTCGTCCAGCAGCACGAACTGCAGCTCCGGGAACTGCGTCGGCAGCAGCGACATCAGCGGCGCCGACGGATCCTCCAGCATGAACGACGGCCAGGACGTGTCCATCCTGAACAGGTGGTCGACCAGCTCCGGTCGCTCCGCGACAGAATGCACGCTCAGGCTCACCGTCCCACTGTGCGGACCAGCGCACCGGCAGTCAACGCCGTTGCGACGTACGCCGCCGGACTGGTGGGCCAGGTAATGATCGGGACGTTGCGCACGTCGAGGTGGCGCTCACCGAACAGGTGCCGGGCAGTCTGCCGCTGCCGACCGCGGGCCAGGGGCCGGCCGAGCGCGGCCGAGTCGCCCCACCATCGGTTACCGCCGGCGCTGATCATTTATTGCGCACATTCCCTATTGTTTCTTCTCCGGGCTCGGGCGGACCGCTTGACAGGTTCCGGAACGGGACGTATGTTGCTGCAGCCACCAGCGTTGAATGATCATCGGTCACGGTAGGCGGTAGGC
>JBKOWA010000532.1:0-1608 GCA_046724155.1 Actinomycetota bacterium | reverse complement strand
CGACCCGCGCTCTTGCAGGTTGAACATCGCGTAGGCGTTGGCGGCACCGGACCGGTCGGCGACCAGCGATCCGGTCGCCCGGCCGCGCAGCGGGCCGGTCCACGGCTCGTAGCCCTCGAAGACGTGGTGCGCGATGCCGGTGCCGCGGGTCTCGGTGAGGAACTCGGTGCGGAACCCGATCAGCCCGCGGGCCGGCACCAGGTACTCCATCCGGACCCACCCGGTCCCGTGGTTGACCATCTGCTCCATCCGCCCGCGGCGCAGCCCGAGCAGCTGGGTGACCACCCCGACGTAGTCCTCCGGCACGTCGATGGTCAGCCGCTCCACCGGCTCGCACAGCACCCCGTCCAGCTCCCGGGTGACCACCTGCGGCTTGCCGACCGTCAGCTCGAAGCCCTCCCGGCGCATCAGCTCGACCAGCACGGCGAGCTGCAGCTCGCCCCGGCCCTGCACCTCCCAGGTGTCCGGCCGGTCGGTGGGCAGCACCCGGATCGAGACGTTGCCGACGGTCTCGGCGTCCAGCCGGCCCTTGAGCAGCCGCGCGGTCAGCTTGCGCCCGGACTCGCCGGCCAGCGGCGAGGTGTTCACCCCGATGGTCATCGAGATGCTCGGCTCGTCCACGCTGATCACCGGCAGCGGCCGCGGGGCGTCCGGGTCGGCCAGCGTCTCGCCGATGGTGATGTCCGGGATGCCGGCCACCGCGATGATGTCGCCGGGGCCGGCATCCTCCACCGGCACCCGCTCCAGCGCCTCGGTCATCAGCAGCTCGGTCACCTTGACCCGCTCCACCGAGCCGTCGGCCCGGCACCAGGCCACCTGCTGCCCCTTGCGGACCCGGCCGTTGTGCACCCTGCAGAGCGCGAGCCGGCCCAGGTACGGCGAGGCGTCCAGGTTGGTGACCTGCGCCTGCAGCGGCATCGCCGAGTCGTAGGACGGCGGCGGCACCGTGGCCAGGATGGTGTCCAGCAGCGGCTTGAGATCCGGCGCGTCCGGCGAGCTGCCGTCGGCCGGCCGGGTCAGGCTGGCCCGGCCGGCCCTGGCCTGGCAGTACACGATCGGGAACTCGATCTGCTCCTCGGTGGCGTCCAGGTCCAGGAACAGCTCGTAGGTCTCGTCCACCACCTCGGCGATCCGGGCATCCGGCCGGTCAACCTTGTTGATCACCAGCACCACCGGCAGCCGGGCGGCCAGTGCCTTGCGCAGCACGAACCGGGTCTGCGGCAGCGGCCCCTCGCTGGCATCCACCAGCAGCAGGGCGCCGTCCACCATGGACAGCGCCCGCTCGACCTCACCACCGAAGTCGGCGTGCCCGGGGGTGTCGATGATGTTGACCGTGGCGGCCGCGTACCGCACCGCGGTGTTCTTGGCCAGGATCGTGATGCCCTTCTCCCGCTCCAGGTCCATCGAGTCGAGCACCCGGTCGGCCACGTCCTGGTTTTCCCGGAACACCCCGGACTGCCACAGCATCGCGTCCACCAGCGTGGTCTTGCCGTGGTCGACGTGGGCGATGATCGCGACGTTGCGGAGGTCAGCACGGACGGTCACCACCAGATCCTATGTGCGCCCGCTGACGCGTATCGGGCCGACCGTGCGCCCGCTGCCCGGGTA
>JBKOWA010000477.1:0-3312 GCA_046724155.1 Actinomycetota bacterium | reverse complement strand
TTGCGGCGGAACCTGGAGTACGCGCGCAGCCTGGTACGGGGTGGCGAACACCTGGAGCGGCTTCAGGTCGGGGCCTTCGAGGTCGCTGACCTCTACCGTGCGGCGTGGGTCCAGGCCGTGTCCGCGTTGGATCATTGGGTCCATCGTGAGCTGTATGACCGGGTGCTCGGCTTCGCGGAGAACGTCAGCATCACGCGACCCAGGAAGTACCTGGAGATCGAGCTGCCAATGAGCTTGTTCGAGGGCGTGCACCATCACGCGGCGGTGCTGAGCGAGGCGCTCGAAGCCCAGTTGCAGGCGCAGTTCGGGCACCTGTCGTTCCAGGCCCCGGACAAGATCAAGCAGGCGCTCGGGTACGTCAGCGATGCCTCGCCGTTCTGGCCGGCGGTCGCGGTCAAGCTCGGCCAGGCCGGCGGACCGGGCCCGTCAGCGGCCGATGTCACTGAACGGCTGTCAGCGATCGTCAGGCGGCGAAACCGTGTCGCCCACGAGGCAGACCGTGACCCAGAGCTCGCCGGGCAGCGGACGCCGGTCCCGCACGGCGAGGCCAGCGTGATGATCGACTGGATCGAGCACCTGGCGACCGCGATCCTGGCCACGATCGGGCCACCACCACCGGCCGCGCCGAGCTGACAGCGGCACCGGGAGACCGTCACCGACGGCCGGCACTCGCTGATCTACGCCCAGCCCAGCGCCGACGCGGCCTAGCCAGTCCGGCGGCGGCACGGTGTCCCCGACCGAGCCGTCCCAGGGACCGGCCCTTGATGCCCGCGCTCGGGTCGGCGGGCTGGTCTGTTCGGCAGCGGTGGATGTTCAGGCGTCTGGCGAGGCGGGTTGTCAGCTGCCCAGGTTGGCCTGGGCGGCCGCGATGAGATCGCGTACCTGCTCAGGGTGCTCGATCTCGCGGAGCACCGGCCGCTGCGGCGCGAGCGACCGCCAGTTGCCCCCGGCCTCGGCCAGCGTGTCGGTCAGGCCCGGGAAGGTGCCGAATGCCAAGCTGCCGATCCGTTCGCTCGGCCTGGTCCGCACGACCGGTGGCGGCAGGTCCCGCAGATAGGTCTCGGTGGTCCATGTTCGGGGCCGGTCGGCGGACTCGACCAGCCGCCGGCTGGTCAGCACGTACCGGGTGGACCGCAGCCGCAGCGCGCGCACCACCAGGCGGCCCACCACCAAGTACAAGCCGCTGAGGATGAACGGCACGCCCCACAGCACAAAGAAGGCGGGGGCGCCGCCGTGCAGCGCCCCGTACTCCCAGAACACCGCGAACCCACACCACAGCAAGGAAAACGGGACCAGCGCGACGTCCGTGGCGTCGAAGACCGGGTAGCGCGCCGGACGTCCGGTCCACAGCAGCCGTTCACCTGGCAGCAAGTGCAGCTGTTCATGCACAGGACCGATTTTGTCCTGTACCGCCCCGTCATGGAAACGGCACGCTGTCCCCACCGGGGCGTCCCAGGGGCCGGCCTCGACGCCGAAGCTCGGGTCAGCGGGCTGGTCGGTTCGGGGTGGTGCGTTCGCGGCGGATGGTTGGTTTGTGGCCTTTGATGCTGGTCTGGCGCAGGGCGGCGATGACCTCGTCGGCGGCGGAGGTGGGTACCTCGACGAGGGAGAAGCGGTCGGCGATCTCGATCGCCCCGATGTCGCGGCTGGACAGGCGTGACTCGTTGGCTATCGCGCCGACCAGGTCCTGCGGGCGGATTCCGGCGCTGCGCCCGAGGCCGAGGAACAGCCGGGTCACCTCGCCGCCTGCTGCGCGGCCGCGCCGCCCGGCACCCCGGGCTGCGCGCTGGTCAGGGGCCCGGCGCTGTGGTCTGGCGGGGGCGGGCGCCGCGGCGACCTGCGGGATCTCCTGCTCGTCGGTTTCGCCCGCACTGGCTTCGTGGGCCAGCCGCACCGCGGCGAGCGCGACGTCGACGATGTCGAACTCGTCGGTGAGCGTCTCGATCACGACCCGGAAGCGTTCGAGGTCGTCGGTGAGCAGGCTTTCGTGCAGCGCGGCGCGGGTCAGCTCCAGGCGCCGCGCCCGCAGGTCGGCGACGGTGGGCACCGTCTCCACGCTGATCCGCTGCTTCGTCACCCGCTCGATCGCCCTGAGCAGCCGGTGCTCGCGCGGCTCGGCCAGGGTGATGGCCACGCCCTCGCGGCCGGCCCGGCCCACCCGGCCGATCCGGTGCACGTAGCCTTCGGGCGCCGACGGGACGTCGTAGTTGATGACGTGGGTGAGGTGCTCGATGTCGAGTCCTCGGGCCGCGACGTCGGTGGCGATGAGCAGGTCCGCGGTACCGGCCCGCAGCCGCCCCATCACCCGGTCGCGTTGCTCCTGGCCCATCCCGCCGTGCAACGCCTCGGCCCGGTAGCCCCGCCCGTTCAAGGTCTCGGTGAGCTCGTCGACCTCCTCCCGGGTGCGGCAGAACACGACCGCGGCCGAGGGCGCCTCGATGTCCAGCACCCGCCCGAGCGCCGCGGGTTTGTGCGCGCGGGCGACCAGGTAGGCGCTCTGCCGTACCAGCGGAGCCTCGCCCGCGGCCGGCGCCTGGCGGCCCATCTCGATCCGGACCGGGTCGCGCAGGTGGCGGCCGGCGATCCCGTCGATGCGCGCCGGCATCGTCGCCGAGAACAGCACCGTCTGCCGGCCCTCGGGAGTTGCGCCGAGGATCTCCTCGATGTCCTCGGCGAACCCCATGTCGAACATCTCGTCCGCCTCGTCCAGCACGACCGTCTCCAGGTCGCCCAGGCGGAGCGTCCCGCGGCCGATGTGGTCCAGCGCACGTCCGGGTGTGGCCACCACGACGTCCACCCCGCGCGCAAGCACCTGCAACTGGCGGCGGATCGGCTGCCCGCCGTAGATCGGAAGGACCCGCACGCCAAGCTCGCGGCCGTAGCGGTGGAACGCCTGCGAGACCTGCACGGCCAACTCCCGCGTCGGCACGAGCACCAGGACGACCGGCCCCATACCCTGCCGGTCAGCAGGCATCCGCTGCAGCACCGGCAGCGCGAACGCCGCCGTCTTCCCCGTCCCCGTCGCGGCCTGACCCAGCAGGTCACGCCCCTGCAGCAACGGCGGGACCGCCGCACGCTGGATCGGCGTGGGCTCCTCGTAACCGAGGTCGGCCAGCACCCGCAGCAGCTCCGGCCGCAACCCCAGATCGGCGAAGCCCTCCGCATCCTCGGTCGGATCCGCGTTCTCGGTCGGATCCGCGTTCTCGGTCGGATCCGCGTTCTCGGTCGGATCCGCGTTCTCGGTCGGATCCGCGTTCTCGGTCGGATCCGCGTTCTCGGTCGGATCCGCGTTCTCGGTCGGATCCGCGTTCT
>JBKOWA010000517.1:0-1650 GCA_046724155.1 Actinomycetota bacterium | reverse complement strand
CAGCCCGACCACGAGCAGGGTCAGCGCCAGGGCACCGAGCGCCCACCACCGGCGTGCCACCATCGCCACCACCCACTTCCGAGGGTCTACCCACAAGTGAGAGTAGACTCCCAAAAGCTAGTCGGCTACTAGCTTTGGTCGGCGAGCCACTGCTCGACCAGCCCCCGGAAGTGGGCGACGAACCGGTCCCGCTCGCCGGCCGGGTAGGCGGTGCGCACCGTGTCCACCAGCAGCGAGTCGAACTGCGGCGAGGCCGCCCAGTCGCGCACCAGGTCGTCCACCCCGGCCAGCGCGGTCGCGCAGAAGTCCGCGTACCGGTCCGCCTCGAAGTACTCATCGGCGAGCCGGACGTACTCGGCCAGCTTCTCCGGGTAGGAGCGGTCGGAGTCGGCCACCTCGAAGTACCGCCGGGTCTCCAGGTCCAGCCGGGGACGGCGGCCGGTGACCGTGCAGAACACCGACCACTTCAGCAGCGCCCCGATCGCCCACGGGAAGTAGTAGTGCAGCGAGGTGATCGCGATGTCCGGGCAGGCGTTCGCGTAGTCGATCGGGTACACCGCCGGCCCGTCCGCGTGCTCCACCACCAGGCTCTCGCAGGAGTTGAACTCCCAGCGGAAGAAGGCGTTGACCACCCGGGAGATGCCGAGCACCTCCAGGCCGGCCGCCGGCGACAGGAAGTCGTGCTGCACGGCGTACCGCTCGTGCATCGGCAGCTCCGGCCGGAACTGCATCACCATCGTCTCCGGCCCGATGCTCAGCGACCGGGCGAACACGTCGTAGCCCTCCACCGATGCCTGCAGGTGCATCAGCATCTCCCCGGACTGGTCGTACGCCCGGTGCAGCTCGGCGCGGTCGCGGACCCGGGAGACGCCCCGCCAGGCGCCCCCGTCGTACGGCTTCATGAACAGCGGGTAGCCGACCTGGTCGGCGACCGCGTCCAGGTCGAACGGCCGGTTGTACTTCGCGGAGGTGTACGCGTACTTGGCGTCGTCCGGCGGGTTCTTGTAGGGCACCAGCCAGGTCGGCGGCACCTTCAGCCCGAGCCGCATCATCGCGCAGTACGCCGCGTGCTTCTCCATGGCCTGGAAGGTGAACGGGCTGTTCAGCAGGTACACGTCGTCCATCAGGGCGACCTTCTTCAGCCACTCCCTGGGGTGGTAGTACCAGTACGCCAGCCGGTCGATCACCAGGTCGTAGGGCGGCTCGGCCCGCAGGTCGAACGGCTCGATGGTGATCCGCTCGGTGCGCAGGGTGTGCTCGGCGCCGTCCGCCGTGCGCACCGGGCCGAGCCGCCTGACCAGCTCCTCGAACGCCCGCGGCCAGTCCTCCTCGGTGCCCAGCAGCAGGCCCAACAGGTGGCGGGTGTCACGGCGGCCGGGCATACGGACCTCCTCGAGGGTCACCCCAGACGATCCGGGGCAGGTGGCCGTACGCGACCAGGACGCCGCCGAGCGACGGCGCCGGCACCTTGAGCTGCTCGCGATGGGTCACCCGCTGATCATCGGGCCCGCCAGGCGACCGACGCCAGCCCGCTTGGCACACGCCGAGCAGGTCGGTGCGGACTGGGGGGAACAGGGTCAGCGCTCCGCGGCATCCGCCTCGCCGCCGCCGGCCGGGCTCGCCGGGGGGCCGCCCGCCCCACGACCGCCG
>JBKOWA010000242.1:0-2802 GCA_046724155.1 Actinomycetota bacterium | reverse complement strand
GTGCTGGACCGCCGCCACCGGGTACCGCCCACCGCCCGGGTGTTCGATGCGGCCGCCGAGACCGTGCTGCTGGACAGCCCCGGCCCGGATAAGGCGCTGGCCGCCCTGGCCGACCGCGGCGTGGTGTCGGTGCTGCTGGAGGGCGGCCCGGTGCTGGCCGGCGCGTTCGTCGCGGCCGGCTGCGTGGACCGGGTGGTGGGCTACCTCGCGCCGGCCCTGCTCGGCGCCGGCGCCACGGCACTCGGCCCCTGCGGCATCGGCACCGTGACGCAGGCGCTGCGGCTGCGGCTGGACGACGTCGAGCGGGTCGGACCCGACCTGCGGCTGACCGCCCGCCGGCGGTCCGGACCAGAGGAGGACTGACGGCATTGTTCACCGGCATCGTCGAGGAGCTCGGCGAGATCGTGGACATCGAGCACCGCGCGGACTCGGCGGTGCTGGTGATCCGCGGACCCAAGGTGGTGACCGACGCGCACCTCGGCGACTCGATCGCGGTCAGCGGGGTGTGCCTGACCGTGGTCGGGGTGGACGGGCCGACCTTCGGCGCGGACGTGATGGCCGAGACGCTGAAGCGGAGCACGCTGGCGGCTCGGCGGCCCGGGGACCGGGTCAACCTGGAGCGGGCGGTGCCGGCGACCGGCCGGCTGGGCGGCCACATCATGCAGGGGCACGTGGACGGCACCGGGGTGCTGCTGGCCCGGCAGGGCGCCACGCCGGACGCCGCCGGCGAGCAGGCGTGGGAGCTGCTCCGGTTCGGGCTGCCCGGCGAGCTGGCCCGGTACGTGGCGGAGAAGGGCTCCATCGCGGTGGACGGCGTGAGCCTGACCGTCACCGCGGTCGGCCCGGACTGGTTCGAGGTCGGGCTGATCCCCACCACGCTGGCCGAGACGACGCTGGGCGCCGCCGCAGTGGGTGATCCGGTGAACCTTGAGATGGACGTGCTGGCCAAATATGTGGAACGACTGCTGGGAGCGGGCAAATGAGCAAATCGGTGGCGGCCGGAGCGGTCCGCGGCCTGAGTTCAATCGACCGGGCGATCGCGGACATCGCGGCCGGCCGCCCGGTGATCGTGGTGGACGACGAGGACCGGGAGAACGAGGGTGACCTGATCTTCGCGGCGGAGCGGGCCACCCCGGAGCTGGTGGCGTTCATGGTCCGCTACACCTCGGGGTACATCTGCGTGCCGATGCCTGCGGAGGAGTGCGACCGGCTGGATCTACCGCCGCAATACCACACTAACCAGGACAAGCGCGGCACTGCGTACACGGTCACCGTCGACGCCCGGGAGGGCGTGAGCACCGGGATCTCGGCCGCCGACCGGGCCCGCACGATGCGGATGCTGGCCGACCCGGAAGCCCGGGCGACCGACTTCACCCGTCCCGGCCACCTGGTGCCGCTGCGGGCCAAGGAGGGTGGCGTGCTGCGCCGGGCCGGGCACACCGAGGCCGCGGTCGACCTGGCCCGGATGGCCGGGCTGCGGCCGGCCGGCGTGCTGTGCGAGATCGTCAACGACGACGGCACGATGGCCCGCATGCCGCAGCTGGAGGAGTTCGGCCGGGCGCATGGGCTGACGCTGATCACCATCACAGACCTGATCACCTACCGGCGCCGCCGCGAGGTGCAGGTGCGGCGGGTGGCCGAGGCGCGGATCCCGACCCGGCACGGGATCTTCCGGGCGGTCGGCTACGAGAGCACGCTGGACGACGTCGAGCACGTGGCGCTGGTGATGGGTGACCTCGGCGACGGGGAGAACGTGCTGGTCCGGGTGCACTCCGAGTGCCTGACGGGGGACGTGTTCGGCTCGATGCGCTGCGACTGCGGCCCGCAGCTGGATGCCGCGCTGTCCGCGGTGGCAGCCGAGGGCCGGGGGGTGGTGCTGTACGTGCGCGGCCACGAGGGCCGGGGCATCGGCCTGCTGCACAAGCTGCAGGCGTACCAGCTGCAGGACAGCGGCGAGGACACGGTGGACGCCAACCTGAAGCTCGGGCTGCCCGCGGACGCCCGCGACTACGGCACCGGGGCGCAGATCCTGGTCGAGCTCGGGATCCACTCGATGCGGTTGCTGTCGAACAACCCGGCAAAGCGGGCGGGTCTGGAAGGATACGGACTGCGGGTGGTTGGCCGGGTCAGCCTGCCCGTGCACGCCAACCCGCAGAACCTGCGCTACCTGCAGACGAAGCGGGACCGGATGGGCCACGAGCTGCCGGCGAACCTGAACGTCGCGGAGGCCTGACCGGGCCGGACCCGGCGAAGCGAGAGGGAGGAACCCGGTATGAGCACCGCGAGCCGACAGCGAGTGAGCATCGCAGCCCGGCCGGGGTCCCCTCTGGGGTGGCTGGGCGGGCTGCGGGCTCCCCGCGAAAACGCGGAGCTTGCGGAGCGTTTTCGTGGGGTGCAGGTGCGGAGCGAGCGCGGAGGCGAGCAATGAGCGGCGTGGGCCGACCGGAGCTGCCCGCGGTGGATGCGGCCGGGCTGCGGCTGGGTGTGGTGGCCACCCAGTGGCACCCGGACATCACCGACAACCTGCTGGACCGGGCGCTGGCCGCGGCCAAGGCATGCGGGGTGCCGGAGCCGACGGTGACCCGGGTGCCCGGCGCGGTCGAGCTGCCCGTGGTGGCCCAGGAGCTGGCCCGGGTCCACGACGCGGTGGTCGCCCTCGGCGCGGTGGTCCGCGGTGGGACGCCGCACTTCGACTACGTCTGCGACGCGGTGACCGCCGGGCTGACCCGGGTGGCGCTCGATGCGTCGATCCCGGTTGGCAACGGGGTGCTGACGTGTGACACGGTGGAGCAGGCCCTGGGT
>JBKOWA010000057.1:0-1922 GCA_046724155.1 Actinomycetota bacterium | reverse complement strand
GCCGCGGCCCCGCGCCGCCGGTGCGCTGCAGTCGGTTCGGCCTGCGTACCCTCGATGGCGTGGGCATGCGGGTGCTGGCGGCGATGAGCGGCGGGGTGGATTCTGCGGTGGCGGCGGCGCGTGCGGTGGACGCCGGGCATGACGTCACCGGTGTGCACCTGGCGCTGTCGCAGGCCCCGGCGCGCACCGCAGCCGGCGGCACCCGCACCCGAGACGCCTTGCGGGACACCCGCACCCGAGACGGGCGCGGCTGCTGCACCGCCGAGGACGCCCGGGACGCCCGGCGGGCCGCGGACGTGCTCGGCATCCCGTTCTACGTGTGGGACCTGGCCGAGCGGTTCGCCGCCGACGTGGTGGACGACTTCGTGGCCGAGTACGCGGCCGGGCGCACGCCGAACCCGTGCCTGCGCTGCAACGAGAAGATCAAGTTCGCCGCGGTGCTGGACCGGGCGCTGGCGCTCGGCTTCGACGCCGTGGTGACCGGCCACCACGCCCGGCTGTCCGGCGGGGTGCTGCGCCGGTCGGTGGACGCCGCCAAGGACCAGTCCTACGTGCTGGCCGTGCTCGGCCCGGAGCAGCTGGCGCATGCGATGTTCCCGCTCGGCGACAGCACCAAGGCCGAGGTCCGGGCCGAGGCGGCGCGCCGCGGGCTGGCCGTGGCGGCCAAGCCGGACAGCCATGACATCTGCTTCATCGCCGACGGCGACACCAGGCGGTTCCTGGCCGAGCGGCTGGGGGAGCAGCCCGGGGAGATCGTGGACGCGGTCACCGGGCAGGCCGTCGGCGAGCATGACGGCGCGTTCGCGTTCACCATCGGGCAGCGCCGCGGGCTGCGGATCGGCCGGCCGGCGGCGGACGGCAAGCCGCGGTACGTGCTGGACATCAGCCCGGTCAGCAACACGGTCACGGTCGGGCCGGCCGAGCTGCTCGATGTCGGCGAGGTGGTCGGCGTCCACCCGGTGTGGACGCTCGGGCGGCCGCCGGCCGGGCCGTTCCGGTGCTCGGCGCAGCTGCGGGCGCACGGCCAGGTCTCACCGGCCACCGCCGAGCACGCCGGAGACGAGGTCACCGTCCGGCTGCACCAGCCGCAGCGCGGGGTCGCGGCCGGCCAGGCGGTGGTGCTCTACGACGGCGTCACCGTGCTGGGCAGCGCCACCATCGCCCGCACCGGCCGCTGACCGAGCTGCCGCCCGCGCTGCCGCCACCCGGATCTCGGCACCGCCTCGGACCGTCCGGATACCGCCTCGGGCGGGCCGAAGTCCGCGGTTCGAGCGGGTATTTCGGCGCAGTCAGCGGGGCCGCGGGCCCGTAGCGTCGCCGTCGTGCTTGGACGGACAACCCTGCTCGCGGCCGTGCTGGCCACGCTGACGCTCGCCGTGCCCGGGATCGCCAACGCCGGGCCGGCGGACGACGCGGCGGCCGCGCTGCGCACCGACCACCTGTACGTCGCGCCGCAGGCCGCCACCCGGCTGGACGCGGCGGCGGTGCGGGCGGCCATCGGCGACGCTCCGGTCCGGATCGCTATCCTGCCCGCCGGGGCGGGGGTCAGCACGGTCCGGCAGTGGCCGCGGATGATCTCCGCCCAGCTGCCCGGCAACACCGTGGCGGTCGTCGCCGGCCGGTACTTCTACGCCGGCTCGGACGTGCTGGCGCGCGGTGCCGCCGGGCTGGCCGCCACCCACGCGATCGCCCGGCACAAGGACGCGCTGCGGGAGAACGCCAGCAGCGACCTCACCGCGGCGCTGCTGGACTTCGTGGCCGAGGTCAAGGCGGCGCCGCTGGCTGCCGGGCGGGAGGTCCGGGGCGGCCGGTACGCCGCGGACGAGCCGGGCGGCGGCGAGGGCGCTGCTGAGGGGGCCGCCGTGGGTACCGACGACACCGGCCGCACCTGGCCGCCGGTGGCCGGCGGCGCGGCGCTGGCG
>JBKOWA010000209.1:0-8816 GCA_046724155.1 Actinomycetota bacterium | reverse complement strand
CCACCGGCACCGGGCGCCAGGACATGGTGATCGCCCGCCAGTGGGAGCAGCCGGTGTTCTTCCGCAACGACCACCCCAACGGCAACAACTACGTCGGGCTGCACCTGTTCCGGCCGGTCCCGGGCAGCACGCCCGGCGGGCTGGCGCAGATCGGCACCCCGGCCTACGGCGCGGTCGTCAAGTTCACCACCGCGGGCGGCAAGGTCTTCCTGACCCACGTGGACGGCGGCAGCGGCCACTCCGGCAAGCGCAGCTTCGACGTTTACTACGGACTCGGCTCCTCGAACGCCCCGGTCAAGGCCGAGATCTGCTGGCGTGACCGGTCCGGCCAGGTGCACAAGCAGACCGTCACCGTGGCCCCCGGCTGGCACAACCTGCTGCTCGGCAGCACCGCCCAGGAGGTGAGCGGCAAATGACCGCCACGATAAACAAACCCCCCATCGCAAAGGTGACCGCGGTGCCACCGGCACCCATCGAGTTCAAGCGGGACCCGCGCTACCTCGCGCTGCGCAACTTCGCCCTCTCGATCTCGATCTTCAATATCTTCGGTTACACCGTCCTCGGCTTCGAGCAGCCCTGGCTGTGGCCCATCCTGGCGCTGGCCACCGGGTACACGACCGAGATCATCATGGAGACCGTGCAGGCCTGGTTCGAGCGGCGCACGCCGCGGTTCCTGACCGGCAGCCCGCGTGAGCGGATGGCCTTCTTCCTGCCCGCGCACATCACCAGCCAGGCCGTCAACATGCTGCTGTACGCCAACACCCGGCTGTGGCCGGTGCTGTTCGGCGTGGTGGTCGCGGTGGCCCAGAAGGCCATCCTGCAGGCGCCCATCAACGGCAAGATGCGGCACTTCATGAACCCGTCGAACCTCGGCATCACCACCACCCTGGTGTTCTTCAACTGGGTCAGCATCGCCCCGCCGTACATGTTCACCGAGCACGTCGGCGACTTCTTCCGGATCGGCATCCCGATGCTGATCATCACCTCCGGCACGGTCATCAACGCCACCCTGACCCGGCGCGTCCCGCTGATCGTCGGCTTCCTCGGCGCGTTCGTCACCCAGGCCCTGGTGCGCTGGTGGCTGTGGGACGTGGCGTTCTACTCCGCCATATCGGTGATGAGCGGGGTGGCGCTGATCCTGTTCACCAACTACATGATCACCGACCCCGGCACCTCGCCGTCCAAGCCGCTCAACCAGTTCATGTTCGGCTCCTGGGTCGGGGTCGTCTACGGAGTGCTGATGGTCTTCAACGTGGTCTACACGCTGTTCTTCGCGACCACCATCGTCTGCGGCGCGCGCGGCCTCGGCTGGTGGGGCGCCCACTTCTGGAAGAAGTACCAGCAGCGGGGCGCCAGCCGTACGGTCACCCCCGCCAGCCCGATCTCCAAGGCGGTGGCCGCATGAACCCGCGGATCGCGATCGTCGGGATGGCCTGCCGGTACCCCGACGCCAACTCCCCCGAGCAGCTCTGGGAGAACGTCCTCGCCGGCCGCCGCGCCTTCCGCCGGCTGCCCGACGTGCGGATGAACCAGGCCGACTACTACGACCCCGATCCCGACGCACCGGACCGGTTCTACTCGCCCAAGGCCGCGGTGTTACGCGACTACGAGTTCGACCGGGTGACCCACAAGATCGCCGGCAGCACCTTCCGGTCGACCGACATGACGCACTGGCTGGCCCTCCAGGTGGCCGCCGAGGCGCTGGCCGACGCCGGGTTCCCCAGCGCCGAGGGGCTGCCCAGGCAGACCACCGGCGTGGTGCTCGGCAACAGCCTGACCGGCGAGTTCTCCCGGGCCAACATGATGCGGCTGCGCTGGCCGTACGTGCGCCGCACGGTGGCCGCCGCGCTGGCCGACCAGGGCTGGTCGGAGGAGCAGACCGGGCCCTTCCTGGCCGCCCTCGAGCCGCGCTACAAGGCTGCTTTCCCGCCGATCGACGAGGACACCCTGGCCGGCGCCCTGGCGAACACCATCGCCGGCCGGATCTGCAACTACTTCGACCTGAACGGTGGCGGCTTCACCGTGGACGGCGCCTGCTCGTCGTCCCTGCTGGGCGTGGCCACCGCCGCCAAGGCGATCGTCGACGGCGACATGGACGTGGCACTGGCCGGCGGCGTGGACCTGTCGATCGACCCGTTCGAGATCATCGGGTTCGCCAAGACCGGCGCGCTGGCCAAGGGCGAGATGCGGGTCTACGACCGCGACTCGCGCGGGTTCTGGGCGGGCGAGGGCTGCGGCGTGATCGTGCTGATGCGCGAGCAGGAGGCGCTGGAGCGCGGCCTGCGCATCTACGCCACGGTCACCGGCTGGGGCATCTCCTCCGACGGCAAGGGCGGGATGACCCGGCCGGAGGCCTCCGGCCACCGGAACGCGCTGTACCGGGCGTACGGCCGGGCCGGGTACGGGGTGGAGACCGTCTCCTACTTCGAGGGGCACGGCACCGGCACCGCGGTCGGCGACGAGACCGAGATGAACGGGCTGGCCTCGGCCCGGCAGCTGGCCGACCCGGACGCCCCGCCGGCGGCACTGTCCACGGTGAAGGGCAACTTCGGGCACACCAAGGCGGCGGCCGGCATCGCCGGGGTGATCAAGGCCACGATGGCCATCCACAACCAGGTCATCCCGCCGGCCACCTCGCACGTGAACCCGCACCCGTCGCTGCTGGTCGACCGGCCGGCGCTGCGGGTGCCGCTGCAGGCCGAGCTGTGGCCGGACGGTGTTCCGGTCCGGGCCGGCGTGTCCGCGATGGGCTTCAGCGGGATCAACTCGCACATCGCCCTCGAGCAGGCGACCGGGCTGCCCCGGCGCCTCGAGCTCGACGAGCGGACCACGGCCATGGTGGCGTCCCGGCAGGACGCCGAGCTGCTGCTGATCGAGGCCGCCGACCTGGCCGACCTGCGTGGCCAGGTGGCCCAGCTCGCCGAGCTGACGCCCCAGCTGGCCTACGCCGAGCTGTCCGACCTGGCCGGCAGGCTGGCCGCCGAGCTGTCCGGGCAGCCGTTGCGGGCGGTCGTGGTGGCCACCAGCCCGGAGCAGGCCGCGGACCGGCTGACCAAGCTGCTGTCGATGCTGGACGGGGGCGCCCGCAGCGTGTTCGCGCCGGCCGACGGCACCATCGTGAACAAGGTCGCCGGCACCCCGCGGATCGCCTACCTGTTCCCCGGGCAGGGCTCCGGGAAGGGCACCCTGTCCGCGCTGCGCCGCCGGTTCCCCGAGGTGGAGGAGCTGTTCCTCGCGGCCGGGCTGCCGGTCGGCGGCGACCAGGTGGCCACCGACGTGGCCCAGCCGCGGATCGTCACCAACTCGCTGGCCGCGCTGCGGGTACTGGCCGGGCTGGGCATCACCGCGGACACCGCGGTCGGGCACAGCCTGGGCGAGCTGACCGCCCTGCACTGGGGCGGCGCGCTGGACGAGGCGGGCGTGCAGGGGCTGGCCAAGATCCGCGGCCAGGTGATGGCGCAGGCCAGCCACGGCGGCGGCGGGATGGCCGGCATCGCGGCCGGCCCGGACCCGGTCCGGCAGCTCATCGCGGACGAGCCCGAGGTGGTCATCGCCGGCTTCAACGGCCCGAGCCAGACCGTGGTGTCCGGCCCGGCCGAGGCGGTCGACCGGGTGGTCGCGCGGGCCAGCGGCGTCGGCCTCGGCGCCACCCGGATCAACGTCTCGCACGCGTTCCACTCCCCGCTGGTGGAGCCGGCCGCGGTGGGCATGACCGAGCGGCTGGCCGAGGTGGAGTTCACCCCGCTGGCCCGCCCGGTGGTCTCCACGGTGACCGCCGACGTGCTCGACCCGGCCACCGACCTGCGCAGCCTGCTGCGCGACCAGGTGCTGCTGCCGGTGCGGTTCCACGAGGCGGCCGCGCGGGCCGTCAAGGGTGCCGACCTGGTGCTCGAGGTGGGTCCCGGCCGGGTGCTGACCGGTCTGGTCACCGACATCGCCCGGGGCACCCCGACGCTGCCGGTGGACGCCGACAGCCCCTCGCTGGCCAACCTGCTGACCGCGGTCGGCGCGGCCTGGGCGGTCGGCGCGCCGGTGGACACCGCGCGGCTCTACGCGGACCGGCCGGTCCGGCCGATCCCGCTGGACGGGAGCTTCACCTTCCTCGCCAGCCCGTGTGAGACGGCGCCGGTCACGGACGTCGGCCGGGTCAGCGCCGACGAGGCGGCGGCCGCCGCGGCCCAGGCAGGCACCGGCGCCACCCCGGCGACCGCCGCCGGCGGCGGCACGGTGTCCACCCTGGACCTGATCCGCCGGCTGGTCGCGGAACGGGTCGAGCTGCCGCTGGAGGCGGTGCGGCCGGACAGCCACCCGCTGGACGACCTGCACCTGTCCTCGATCACGGTCGGCCAGATCGTCAACCAGGTGACCCGCGAGCTCGGGCGCCCGGCAGTGGCCTCGGCCACCAACTACGCCACCTCGACGCTGGGCGACCTGGCCCGGACGCTCGACGAGCTGGCCGACACCGCGCTGCCGACCGACTCCGACCCCGGCGACAGCACGGTGGCCGGGGTGGAGCCGTGGGTCCGGGCGTTCGGGCTGCACCACGTCGAGTCGGCCCCGCCGGTGCCCGGCCGCCGCGGCAGCTCCGGGAGCTGGACGGTGCACGCGCCGGCCGGCCACCCGCTGGCCGAGCCGCTGCGGCAGGGCCTGCAGCGGGCCGGCATCGGCGACGGCGTGCTGCTCTGCCTGCCGGCCGACTGCGAGGAGGACCAGGTCGAGCTGTTCCTGAGCGCGGCCCGGGACGCACTGGCGGCGCCCAGCGGCACCCGGCTGGTGGTGGTCGAGCACGGCCGGGGCGCCGCCGGCCTGGCCAAGACCCTGCACCTGGAGGACCCGCAGGTGAACACCTGCGTGGTCGACCTGGCCGAGCTGGCCGGCGGGCCGGCCGCCGACGCGGTGGCCACCGCGGTGGACCGGGTGGTGACCGAGGCGGCCGGCTGCACCGGCTTCGCCGAGGTGCGCTACGACGCGGCCGGGGTGCGGACCGTGCCGGTGCTGGAGCTGCTGCCCGAGCCGGCCCCCGAGCTGGCCGGCCGCACCCCGCTCGGCCCGGAGGACGTCGTCCTGGTCAGCGGCGGCGGCAAGGGCATCACCGCCGAGTGCGCGCTGGTCATGGCCAAGGACTCCGGCGCCAAGCTGGCGCTGATGGGCCGGGCCGACCCGGCCGGCGACACCGAGCTGTCCGACAACCTGGCCCGGATGGCCGCGGCCGGCGTGCAGTACGAGTACGTGCGCGCCGACGTCACCAACGCCGAGCAGGTGCGGGACGCGGTGGCCCAGGCGGTCGCGGCCCTCGGCCCGGTCACCGCCGTGCTGCACGGCGCCGGCCGCAACGAGCCGGCCTCGCTGACCAGCCTGGACGAGGCGGCGTTCCGGCAGACCCTGGCGCCGAAGATCACCGGGCTGCGGGCCCTGCTGGCCGCGGTCGACCCGGAGCAGGTGAAGCTGCTGGTCACCTTCGGCAGCATCATCGGCCGGGCCGGGCTGCGCGGCGAGGCGCACTACTCCACCGCCAACGACTGGATGACCGAGCTGACCGTGGACTGGCAGCGCCAGCACCCGCACTGCCGGGCACTGGCCCTGGAGTGGTCGGTCTGGTCCGGGGCCGGCATGGGCGAGCGGCTCGGCGTGGTCGAGTCGCTGATCCGGGACGGCATCACCCCGATCCCCACCGACGAGGGCATCGCCGTGCTGCGGCGGGCGCTCGCCGACGACTCCGTCGGCCCGGTGGTCGTGGTGACCGGCCGGATCGAGGGGCTGCCCACGGTCACCCGGGAGCACCAGGACCTGCCGCTGCTGCGGTTCCTGGACCGGACCCTGGTCCACTACCCCGGCATCGAGCTGGTGGTGGAGACCGACCTGGCCGACGGCAGCGACCCGTACCTGTCCGACCACCTGCTGGACGGCGACCTGCTCTTCCCGGCGGTGATCGGCATGGAGGCGATGACCCAGGTCGCCACCGCGGTGTCCGGTCACGACGCGCCACCTGTGATCGAGAACGCCGAGTTCCTCCGGCCGATCGTGGTGGCCCCGGGCGGGTCGACGACGGTCCGGCTGGCCGCCCTGGTGCGGCCCGGGGGCGCGGTGGACGTGGTGATCCGCAGCGCGGAGACCGGCTACGCCGCCGACCACTTCCGGGCCACCCTGCGGTTCCCGCGGCCGGAGCTGGTGGCCGAGCCGGGCGCCGACCAGGCGCACGGCCTGCCGGCGATCCCGGTCGACCCGGCAAGCGAGCTGTACGGCAGCGTGCTGTTCCAGGGCCGGCGGTTCCAGCGGCTGCTGGGCTACCGGCGGGCCGCGGCCCGGCAGGCGGTGGCGGAGATCGCCCGGTCCGGCACGGAGTCCTGGTTCGCGCCGTTCCTGCCGCAGGAGATGCTGCTGGCCGACCCGGGCACCCGGGACGCGATGATGCACTCCATCCAGTGCTGCGTGCCGGACGCCACCCTGCTGCCGGAGGGCTTCGAGAAGCTGTACCTGGCCGACCGGGACGCCCCGGACAGCCAGTACGTGCTGCTGGACGCGCGGGAGCGGTTCCAGGAGGGCGACAGCTACGTCTACGACCTGGACGTGCTCGACCCGGACGGCACCGTGGTGGAGCGCTGGCAGGGGCTGCGGCTGCGGGCGGTCCGGAAGAAGGACGGCAAGGGCCCGTGGGTGTCCCCGCTGCTGTCCGCCTACCTGGAGCGGGCGCTCGAGGTGGTGCTCGGCGGTTCCCGCTCGGTCGTGGTGGAGCCCGACCCGGCCGCCGGTGGCGGCGCCGGTGACACCACCGCCCGCCGGCGGCAGACCAAGCTGGCCGCCGCCCGGGCGCTGGGCCGGCCGGTCCGGCTGCAGCACCGCCCGGACGGCAAGCCCGAGGTCGAGGGCGCCGAGGTGTCCTCCTCGCACGCCGCCGGCGTGACCCTGGTGGTCACCGGCACGAGCCGGCTGGCCTGCGATGTCGAGGTCGCCGCCGACCGGTCGGAGGAGGACTGGGCCGGGCTGCTCGGCGCGGACCTGGTCGCGGTGCGCGACCAGGTCGCCGCCGGCACCGGCGAGGGCGCCGCGGTGGCCGGCACCCGGGTGTGGGCGGCCCTGGAGTGCGTCCGCAAGACCGGGGCGCTGGACCAGGCGCTGGCGCTGCACCAGGCCCGGCCGGACGGCTGGGTGCTGCTGTCCGCCGGCAGCACCCGGGTGGCGACCTGGACGACGAGTCTCGCCGGCCGTTCGGAGCCGGTGGTTTTCGCGGTGCTCCACGGAACGGAGGAGTGAGGAATGTCGAGCTACTTTGAGTACCGCCACGTGGTGGGCTTCGAAGAGACGAACCTGGTCGGAAATGTCTACTACGTCAACTACCTGCGCTGGCAGGGCCGCTGCCGGGAGATGTTCCTGCGCGAGCGGGCGCCGGCGGTGCTCGAGGACGTGCGCGACGACCTGAAGCTGTTCACCCTGCGGGTGGACTGCGAGTTCTTCGCCGAGATCACCGCGTTCGACGAGCTGTCGCTGCGGATGCGGCTGGACGAGCTGACCCAGACCCAGGTCCAGTTCAGCTTCGACTACGTGCGGGTGACCGACGACGCGGAGGACCTGGTCGCCCGGGGCCGGCAGCGGATCGCGTGCATGCGCGGGCCGAACACGAACACGGTGCCGACCCGGGTGCCGGACGCGCTCCGGGTCGCGCTGGCGCCGTACAGCCAGGCCTCCGGCCGCAGCGGCGGCCGGTTGGCCGGCGCGCTCGCGGCCGGAGGCAACGGATGATGCCGAGCCAGCACGCCGGCCACCTACGGGCCGTGCCCCCGCCCCCGGCCGGCCTGCCCCGGTCCGACCCACCCGACGGCGACCCCCGGGCGCTGCGGGACGTGATGGGCTGGTTCGCCACCGGGATCACGGTGATCACCTCGGCCGGCGACACCGCGCACGGGATGACCGCCAACTCGTTCAGCTCGGTGTCGCTGGACCCGCCGCTGGTGCTGGTCTGCCTCGCCCGTACCACGTCGATGCACGACATCGTGGTGTCCAACGGCGGGTTCGCGGTCAATGTGCTGGGCGCCGAGCAGGAGGAGGTGGCCCGGCACTTCGCCAGCCGGGACCGGCCGGCCGGCATCGCCCAGTTCGACGCGGTGGACTGGGTGGCCGGGCCGCGCACCGGGGCGCCGCTGCTGGCCGGCGCGCTGGCCTGGCTGGAGTGCTCGCTGGGCGAGATCTACGACGGGGGCGACCACTCGATCTTCCTGGGTCGGGTGGTCGGCCTCGGCCGCGGCCACGGGCGGGAGGCGCTGCTGTTCTTCGGCGGCGCCTACCACCAGATCCCCTCCACCAAGATCGCGTAAGTCAGCCCCGACGGCAGCCACCTGGAGCCCAGATGACGATCACCCCTGAGCGCCACCGGCCGGACGGCCCGGTCTCGCCAGGCACCCAGATCCCGCGCCCGCCCGCCCACGCGATGCTCGGCATCATGGTCAACGTCTGGCGGGACCGGCTGGGGCTGATGTCCGGGGTCACGGAGAACTACGGCGACGCGGTCCGGTTCAAGCTGGGCCCGAAGTCGCTGTACTTCTTCAACCACCCGGACCACGCCAAGCACGTGCTCGCCGACAACGCGGCCAACTACCACAAGGGCATCGGCCTCGTGCACGCCAAGAAGGTGCTCGGCGACGGGTTGCTGACCAGCGAGGGCGAGCTGTGGAAGCGGCAGCGGAAGACCATGAACCCGGTGTTCCGGCGGGACCGGCTGGCCAAGTTCGCCCCGCTGGTGGTGGATGAGGCGGCCGGGCTGACCGACCGCTGGCGGCGGCGCACCCGCAAGGGCGCGACCGGGCCGGTGGACGTGGTCAAGG
>JBKOWA010000213.1:0-6228 GCA_046724155.1 Actinomycetota bacterium | reverse complement strand
GCCGTACACCCGCTGCGGCGCTGCCGCCGGGCCCGTCACGGCGACCACCAAGCCCAGGACGGTGGCCCTGCTGGCCGCCCAGGCGATCAACCGCTGCGCCGCTTCGTCCGGCTCCGCCGGCCCGCTGCGGAACGAGGCGTCCGGGTCAAGGGCCGAGGCTGGCGCGGCGGGCGGTCGGGAGCTGCCGCCGGCCGCCGGCCACAGGTGCGGGTACATTTCGGCCCGCCACAGCGGTACGCACCGAAGCTCGAGCCACCGGTGCACGTCGCTGAGGCCCGTGGGCCCGACGACCTCGACACAGGTGCGGGCCGCGCCACCCGCCCGGGCGGCCGCGACCAGTGCCGCACGCGCCGGGTCGGCCGCCTGCGTGGCGTAGCCGATGAGCACCCGCACCCAGCCGGCTGCCGGATCCCGGGTCCAGGTGCGCAGCACCGCCCGGAACATGCCGCTGTCCCGGGCGAGTGCCACGACTGCCGCGTCGACGGGGTCATGCTCTGCGGCGCCCGCCGAGAACTCCCATTCGAGGTTCGCCGTTACCAGCTCGAACGCCATGCCCGGAACATCCCGCGGAGCATCCGACCCGGCGGGCCGCGCCACCCCCGGTCCCGTCCGCTCCGGCGCCGCCCCGGGGCCCATCCCGCCGTGCCGGCGTGCGTCGTCCTGCCGTACGTCGTCCTGCCGTACGTCGTCCTGCCGTACGTCGTCCTGCCGTACGTCGTCCTGGCCGGTGCTGTTCTGCGCTACGGCCGGTGCTCCTGCCGGCCCGCTTCGGCCGCCCTGCTCCGGCTCAGCCACCGCGCCATGGTCAACCGGCGGCTCCGGTTCCGCGGCGGCGACCTCGCTCGGCCCGCTAGCAGAGCCGGACGACGGCGCCGGCGCACTGTCCACAGGCGGCCCCGCTGTCCACAGATCTCGGCGATGAGGTGCATCCGGCTCTTGACGTCCGGCACGCTGGTCGTGGGGTCGCCCCCCAGGGAGGGCGGGGGCCGGAGTTGGCTGGGCCGGAGTTGGCTGGGCCGTCGGAGCCGGCGGAGGTGCCGGGGGGCGTGGAGACAGTTGGATGGATGCGGCCATGAAAGCGGCCACGCGGTCGCCGTGGGACGCCGCCTCCCGGGGGATGGGCAGCACGACGCAGGCTCCGTTGTCGAAGCGGGCTGCCGCCGCAGAGATCAGGCCGGCGGCAGCCACCGCCAGCTCAGGACGCTCCAGGACCACGCCATACGTGCGGACCGGCCCCGGCGCCGGCCCGCGGTACTCCTCCCAACCCCGGCGCAGCTCCACCACCCCGGCCGGCATCGCGGCCAGCACCGTCTCGTCCACCTCGTCCGGTGCAGCCGCGCCGGCCTGGAACGCGACCCGGCCGCCGGCCGCACGGGGCAGCGGTGGCTCCTCGGGCCGCCAGCCGACCACATCGCGCACCCCGGCGGGCAGGGCCACCAACCGTGCCCGGAGCGTGGCCAGCCCGACCGCGTCATCGGCCAGGACGACGTGCAGTGCGGGACGGCGCTCGGTGATCCGTGCGGTCGCCGCGCCAGCGACCGCTGCCTCGAACGACGCGAGCTCGGCACGCTCCGCCGCAGCCAGCAGCAGCGAGGCACGAGTGATCACCAGAACGTGCCCGGGCCGCGGGGCCGCCCCGCCAGCTGCCGGCGCACTACCGGCCGACCCCCCGGCGTGAGCGGTCTGCGGCGCCGGGCCGGGTAACCAGGACAGGTCGCTCAGCAGGCTGCGGAACGCCGGCCAGTCCGCCACCAGGTCACCCGGGAACTGCAGCGCCGCGGCTGCCTCGTCGAACAGACCGAACGGAGTCCGCAGGCACGGGCCGCGCAGCACCCGGGCCACCAGACCCTTCCTGGCGAGCAGCCAGCCGAACTGCCGGGCATCCGCCGGCGCACCCCATAGCAGGTGCAGCCACGGTCCGGCGGGGTCGCGCAGCCGGGCCACCTCGGCGAGCGGGTCGGGGGCACTCATGGCTCAGATCGTGGCACCCCGATGCCGGACCAGCGCCGCGGGCTCCACCAGCTGGGTGCGCAAACTCGACGAACCCGCCGTCGGCCGGCCTCAGCGGGCGATATACACCGTCTGCGCGTTCACGAACTCCCGGATTCCGAACTCGGCCAGCTCCCGGCCGTACCCGCTGCGCTTGATCCCGCCGAACGGCAGCCGCGGGTCGGAGGCGGTCATCCCGTTCACGAAGCACGCCCCGGCCTGGATCTCCGCGGACAGCCGGCGCGCCCGGTCCAGGTCGCGGGTCCACAGGTTCGACGACAGCCCGTACGGCGACTCGTTGGCCAGCGCGACAGCGGCATCCTCGCCGGGCACCCGGACCAGCGCCACCGCCGGACCGAACGTCTCCTCCCGCATCATGGCCGTCTCCGTGTTCTTCCGGGACAGCCGCACCACCGTGGGCGTGAAGTAGAACCCGGGCTCCGCGCCGGGTCGCTTGCCACTGCGCGGATCCCACCCGACCAGCACGTCGGCCCCGGCGGACACCGTGCGGCGCACCTGGCCGGTCAGCGCGTCCCGCAGGTCCGCGCGGGCCATCGGACCGAGGTCGGTGCTGTCCTTGGTCGGGTCGCCCACCTCGAGCGCCTGCACCCGGCGCACCAGCTCGGCCTCGAACTCATCGGCCACCGACTCGACCACGATCAGCCGTTTGGCGGCGATACAGCTCTGCCCGGTGTTCTGGAACCGGGCCTTGGCCGCCCACTCCGCTGCGGCCGGCACGTCGGCGTCCTCGAGCACGATGAACGGGTCGGAGCCGCCAAGCTCCAGCACGCACTTCTTGATCGCCGCTCCGGCCGCGGCGGCCACTGCCGCACCGGCCCGGTCGCTGCCGGTCAGCGTCGCGGCCACCACCCGGCGGTCCGACACCAGCGGTGTCGTGCGCGGCCCGGACAGCAGCACGGCCTGCACCACGTGCTCGGGCAGGCCGGCCTCGGCGAACAGCCGCTCCAGGGCGAGCGCGCACCCGGTCACGTTCTCGGCGTGCTTGAGCAGGATCGGGTTGCCGGCTGCCAGGATGGCGGCACCGGCCCGGAACACCTGCCAGTACGGAAAGTTCCACGGCATCACGGCCAGCACGGGACCCAACGGCAGGAACTGCACGTAGCTGTCGACCGCGTCGGTCCGTGCCGGCGCCGGCGCCAGCATCGCCTCGGCGTGCTCGGCGTAGTAGTCACAGACCCAGGCGCACTTGTCCACCTCGGCCAGCGCCTGGTTGATCGGCTTGCCCATCTCGGCGGTCATCAGTGCCGCATGCGCGTCCCGGTCGCGACGCAGCAGCGCGGCAACCCGGCCCAGGCCCTGGGCGCGGTCGGCGACCGGGGTGCGGCGCCAGCCGGCGAACGCCTGCGCCGCACGGCCCAGGATGGCCTCCACCTCGGCGGCCGTGTGCTCCGCGTACTCCGCTATCAGCTCCCCGGTGGCGGGATTGATGCTCTGCATGAGGCGCCCTCCCTCCGTGCGCTGCGCAGCGGCTCCGACCCGGGACGCCAGCCTGCCAGCGCGCTGTCACCGCCGTCCCATGGATCCCCTCGTACACCACCCGAAGCCCGGCCGCCACCGCCAGCGCCCTGGTCTGGCCGCGTGCACAGCCCGGGCCAGCGCCGGCCCAACCTCTACCCCCTCGCGGCGCCGGTGTCCAGGTCAACCACGACCGGCGCCCCGGTCAGGCGATGCGAGGCGGCCAATGTCAGCGCCCGACCGCCCGTGTTGAGCCAGCCGCGACCGCGCAGCTCGGGGGCGCGAACCCGGACCCGCGAGCGCGCTGAGTCCATGCTCACCCCATCACCACCCTGGCTCGCCCGCGTTCCCTGCTCGGACCGCGGCTGGCTCCCGCCCCTGGACTCCCGGCTAGCTGGCCCGCAGCAGCTCGATCACCGTGTCCAGCTTGCCCTCCACGGACTCCAGCCGGCCCTCCATGGACTCCAGCCGGCCGTCGACTTTCTCCAGCCGGACCTCAACAGCACCCAGCCGGCCGTCCAGCGCGGTGACCTTGTCGTCGACCTGGATGAGCCCGGCGTCCAGCTCGTCGAGCCGGTTGCCGTGGCGCTGCTGGGTGGCTGTGACCTGGTTGAGCGTGGCTGTGACCTGGTCGAGCTGGGTGTCCAGCTCGTCGAGCCGGTTGCCGTGGCGCATCTGCGTGCCTCCGACCCGGTTGAGGCTGGCGCCCAGCTCGTCGAACCGTTTGCCGTGGTCCTGCTGCGTTTCTGTGATCACCTTCAGCATTCCGTAGATGGCCAGAACATCGTTATCGAGCTGCTGAACCTTGCGGGTGAGCTCGGGTGAAGTGGTCATGGCGGCAGCGTACTGAGCTGGGCAGGGGCCGTGGAGCGGCCTGTGGACAACTACTCTCGATGCTGATACAGGCTGTGGATAACGGCCTGGGACCGGTTGCCCGGGCCAGCCGCGGATGTGCAAGGTTGGTGCCCACACGGGTAGACGACACGTGGGATCCGCGGGCTGACCCGCCGTGGGCGGGACCGCACAAACAGCGCAAAGGGGTAGAGATGGCACTTGACGACGACATCACCACAACAGGTGGCGGCGGGACAGCAGGTCTGGCGGACGGGGAGGCCGACGGCGGCGCAGATGCTGGAGCCGATGGCGGGGCTGACGGCGGAGCTGATGGCGGAGCTGACGGCGGAGCTGACGGCGGCGCAGATGGCGGGGCAGACGGAGGGGCCGACGGTGGCGCGGACCGCGGCGCCGGAGGCGGGTTCTGAGCAGCGTGGATGACGGCGGGTGCTGGGCGGCGGAGGAGCCCGCTCGCCCGGCGCTGCGCCGCTGCGTGGCGATCGAGCCGGTCGAGTTCGCCGACCGGTACTGGAGCCGGGAACCGCTGCTCGCGGCCGGCCGGCCGGAAGCGTTCGACGACCTGTTCAGCCTGGCCGCGGTGGATGAGCTGATCTCCCGGCGCGGCCTGCGGGCGCCGTTCCTCCGGGTGGCCCGGGACGGCAAGGTGGTCGACGCCGCCCGGTTCACCGGGTCCGGCGGCGCCGGCGCGGAGATCGCCGACCAGGTGCGCGACGACAAGGTGGCCGAGCTGTTCGCCGAGGGGTGCACCCTGGTGCTGCAGGGGCTGCACCGCACCTGGCCGCCGCTGGCCGACTTCGCCGCCCAGCTGGCCGCCGACCTCGGCCACCCGGTGCAGGTGAACGCGTACGTGACCCCGCCGAGCAACCGCGGCTTCGCCGCGCACTACGACGTGCACGACGTGTTCGTCATGCAGGTGGCCGGCGGGAAGCGGTGGAAGATCCACCCGCCGGTGCTGACCGACCCGTTGCGTGGCCAGCCGTGGAACGACCACGCCGGCGCGGTGGCCGAGCAGGCCCGGGCCGAGCCGCTCATCGACGCGGTGCTCACCCCGGGCCACCGGCTGTACCTGCCTCGGGGCTACCTGCACAGCGCGCAGGCGCTCGGCGAGGTCAGCGTGCACCTGACGGTCGGGGTACGCCCGGTGACCAGGTACGCGCTGGTGGAGGAGCTGCTGAAGCTGGCCGCGGAGGCACCCGGACTGCGGGGGTCGCTGCCGCTGGGCACTGACGTCGCCGACCCCGAGCAGGTGGCACCGCACCTGGCCGGCACGGTGGCCACGCTACGCGACTGGCTGGCGACGGCCGACCCGGCGACGGTGGCCGACCGGCTGCGGGCCCGGACCTGGCCGCAGAGCCGGCCCGGCCCGGTGCCGCCGCTGGCCCAGGCCGCCGCGGTGGCCGACCTGGACCAGCAGAGCGTGGTGCGGCGGCGCCCGCAGCTGCGGCACCGGCTGGAGGCCCGCGGCGACACGGTGGTGCTGCAGCTCGCCGACCGGCAGATCAGGTTCCCGGCGGTGACCGAGCCGGCGCTCAAGGCGCTGCTGACCGGGCGGCCGATTCGGGTCGGCGAGCTGACCGGTCTGGACGCCACGGACCGGTTGGCCCTGGCCCGGCGGCTGCTCAGGGAAGCCGTCTGCGTCCCATCCGCACAATGACGGGAGTGACCCAGCCGATCTGCTCCGCCCCCGACCGCTGTGCGCCCGCCGCGCAGCGCCGCGGCGACCCGCCTGCCGCGAGCGCCGCACCCGGCAACCGGTGGCTGCTCATCGAGGACCAGGGGCCGTGGTCGGTGCACGCGTTCCAGCGCACCCCAACGCTGCGCCTGCTGGCCCGCCGCGCCGCGGCGCTCGGTGCCCGGGCGGCGATGATCCGCCGGCCCGGTGGCCACGTGCCGCGGCGGGGCGAGCAG
>JBKOWA010000128.1:0-6333 GCA_046724155.1 Actinomycetota bacterium | reverse complement strand
CTGTTGCACCTGGTGTACCGGACCGGCGCGGCGCAGACCGGGTCGGTCGAGCCCGGCGTGACGGCGACCGACAGCGGCGGCCAGGGGGGCGGCCACGAGGCAGCCTGGTTCGCCGCCGCGCCGATCGGGTTCGGCGGCCGGAGCGACGGGGTGCTGGCGGCGTTCGGCCCCACCGCGGAGCTGCCCCCGAACGCCCGGGAGGTGTGCGAGATCATCGGCGACCAGCTCGCGCTGTACCGGCACCTCGACCACACCATGGCCAAGCTGCGGCACACCATGGCCCAGCTGAAGGACACCGGCGGCCAGCTGAAGGCGACGGTGCGCGCCCAGGCCGACACCCTCGCCGACCTGGAGCACCAGCTGGCCAGCCCGCTGCTGGCCGCCACCGGCCGGATTGACGGGGTAATCCGGAGCACCCGTTTCGACAGCCGTACCGATGCCCGGCTGCGCGCCGTGCGCGGCCTGTGCCGCCGGGCCACCCGGGTCGCGCTGTCCGCCGGCGTGTTCGCGGCGTTGAGCCGGAACCAGGTGCCGTCGCCCAGGGAGGACCTGCTGGGGGCGGATGACGTGCTGCGGCTCCTGATCGCCTGCGCGGACGACGCCCAGGTGCTGAGCAACCCGAGGCAGCGGATCACGTTCGAGGTCGAGCGCGACTCGGTGCGGGCACTTGGGCGGCGGCTGATCCGGGCGGACCGCTCGTTCCTGGACCAGAGCGTCGGCAACCTGCTCGACAACGCGGCGAAGTACAGCTACCCCGACACCCGCGTCGACATCCGGGGCCGGCTCGACGACGGCTGCTTCCGCGTCTCGGTCGCCAACGCCGGCCTGCCCGTCTTGCCGCAGGACGTGGCGCGGTGCCTGGAGCGGAACTGGCGCGGTCCGGCCGCGAGCAGGGCGACCGGAGAGGGCTCGGGTCTCGGGCTGTGGATCGTCGACAACCTGATGCGTTCGATGCGGGGCAGCGTCGAGATCCACGCTGCCGGCGACCAGACGACGGTCTCCCTCGCGTTCCCCCTCGGCTAGCCAGGACGGCGCAACCCCAGCCCCAGAATCACCCAGCACAGGATGGAGCGGACGATGGCTTCTTACCTGGTCGTGGTCGAGGACGACCACCTGCAGGAAGACCCCCTCCAGGACCAGCTCAGGGAGGCCTTCCCGGGTGCCCGGGTCGAGGCCATCCCCACCGAACGCGCGTTCCGGGACCGCCTGGACGACCTCCGGGATCAGCGGCCGGACCTCGTCGTCATGGACGTCATGCTGCGGTGGGACCTGCCTAGCCGGGACGCGCCGGACCCGCCACCCGAGGTCGTTGCCGGCGGCTACCAGCGGGCCGGGCTGCGGTGCGCCGAGCTGATGGCGGCCGACCCGGCGCTCGCGGCTGTCCCGGTGGTGTTCTGGACGATCCTCGAACACAGCGACATCGAGCGGGACGGGCGGACGCTGCCGGCCCACAGCCGGTACCTGCGCAAGAGCCCGGACCTCGACCTGCTGATCCGGACCGCCCGGGAGCTCACCCGGCTCGGCCACCGCGGGTAGCGGTCAGCGGCGCCGGGCCACCGTGACCACGAACCTGACCTCGCCCGACACCTCACCCGCCGGGGCGCGGTGCAGCGCGTCCAGGCGGCGGTCGAACTCCGCGCCGTCCATCAGCCGGCCGATGTCGACCAGCAGCCGCCGGCTCGCCCGGAAGGTCGACAGCGCGTACCGGTGCCAGCGCTGGCCGTTGGCGGTGGCCCCGCCGGCCACATAGCGCAGGACCCCGGAGTCGATCTCGTCGAAGCCGGTCTGCCGCAGCACCGGCTCCAGGTCGCGCTCGAGACCGCCCATCCCGAGCTGCCGGACCGCCCGCTCGCCGATCGCGGCCAGCCGCAGCGCGTCCGGCTGGTTCAGCCGGACCGGCTGGTCGGCGGTGTTGCCCAGCAGCAGCCCGCCGCCGGGCCGCAGCACCGCCGCCAGGTGGGACAGGGCGACGGCCTTCTCGGGCAGGTGGAGCAGGACCATCCAGCTGACCACCATGTCGAAGCCGGCATCGGGGACGACGTCAGGCCGCATCGGCTCGCGGATGTCATGGGTGGCGAAGCGTACGTTCGGCTGACCGGCGCTCTGGGCCCGGGCGGTGTCGAGGGCGACGGTGTTCACGTCCACCCCGACCACCGTCGCCCGGGGGAACCGGCGGGCGATCTCCAGCGCGTACTGGCCCTCGCCGCAGCCCACGTCGAGCACCGACCAGGCGGCCCGGTCCGGGTCCATGGGCAGCCCGGCGTGCCGTAGCGCGACCTCGAACCACGCCAGGAAGTCCTCGCGCATCAGCTCGAACTGGTACTGCATCCGGTACCGGTCGTCGACGTGGCGCCCGAAGGCGGACGGAGCGGTGCCCGTGGGAGGTTCAGCCACGCCCCCCATCGTCGGCCGCGCTGGTCCCGCTGTCGACCGGAACCGCTGTCGGACGCCCGCCTTAGGGTAGCCGCATGTCGGCGACCCTCTACCGCGGCTGCGCGTTGCCGGACCTCGACGCCGGGCGGCTGCTGCCGGAGATGAGCATCCTGGTCGAGGACCACCGGATCCGCTGGATCCGGCCGGCCGGGGACGAGCCGGAGACCGCCGGCGAGGTCGAGGTGGTCGACGCCGGCGGGACGACCGCGGTGCCGGGCATGGTGGACGCGCACTCCCACCTCACGCTGCCCGGCGGCTCGCACTGGGTCGACCGCGGGTTCGACCCGACCGAGCGGCTGCTGGCCGTCGCGGAGGACAACGCCCGGCTGCTCCGGCAGGCGGGCGTGCGGTGGGCCCGGGACGTCGGCGCGCCGATCCGCGACGGCCGGGCGGTGTCGCTGACCGTGCGGGACCGGTGGCGCGGTCGCCGCGAGTACCCCTACGTGCGCGCGGCCGGCTGCTGGCTGACCCGGGCCGGCACGCTGCCGGATGACCTCTGCGTGGCGGTGACCGACGGGGACGGCCTGCTGGCTGCCGCGCTCGATCAGCTCGACGCGGGCGCCGACCTGGTCAAGCTGTATATGGACGGGCCGGACTCGGAGGTTTCGCCGTTCACCGCCGGGGAGGTGCGCCGGGTGGTCGAGGCGGTGCATGCGCGCGGGGCGACGGTCACCGCGCACAGCGGCGTGCTCCCCGGAGCGCGGGTCGCGGTCGAGGCCGGCGTGGACTGCATCGAGCACGGCTTCCAGCTCGACGCCGACGCCGCGGCGGGCATGGCGGCCGGTGGGGTGGCGCTGGTCTCCACGCTGGCGGTGCTGGAGTCGTGGCACACGTTCGGCACCACCACCCGGATCCCGCGGTTCGTCACCGAGGAAGGCCGGCGCGCCCTCGCCGAGCGGCGCGAGCGGGCCCACGAGTCGGTCCGGCTGGCGCACGCCGCCGGGGTGATGGTCGCGGCCGGCACCGACTTCGGCGGCGGCTCGCTGCGCGCCAACCAGCTCGCCTGGGAGGTGCAGACCCTGGTGGCCGCCGGCCTGCCTCCGGTCGACGCGCTGGCCGCGGCGACCGTCAACGGTGGCCGGCTGCTCGGCGAACCCGACGCCGGCGTGCTGCACGAGGGCGGCGCCGCGGACTTCGTCCTGGTCCACGGCGACCCGCTGTCCGACCCGGCGGCCCTGTGGCGGGTCTGGCGTACCACCTGGTGATGGTCAGTCGCCGCGGAGCACCCCGGCCAGCCGGTCGGCCCGCTGGCTGCGCAGCACCTCCTCCAGCAGGACCGGCCGCCGGTCCGGGCCGGACAGCGGGACCCGCCAGTTCGGGTACTCGTCGACCGTGCCGGGCTGGTTCTGGGTCCGCCGGTCGCCGACCAGGTCGGTCAGCGCCACGCCGACCAGCCGCGAGGGCGTCCAGGTGAGGTAGCGGTGCAGCGCGGCCACGGTCTCCTCCTCCCCGGCGGCTGGGTCCTCGACAGCTGAGCCCCCGACAGCCGAGCCCCCGACAGCTGGGCCCCCCGCATCCGGGCCCCCGTCGGCAGTCGGGCCCAGCGCTCCGCGGCGGCGCAGCTCGTCCAGCCAGGCGTCGCGCTGCGCGGCGTCGGCGGCCAGCTCCTCGGCCAGCGGCCGGGTGAGCACCCCGAGGGAGTCCCGCAGCCGGATGTGGTCGCCGGCCAGGTAGCCGGCGGTCGGCGGCAGGTCGTGGGTGGTCACCGAGGCGAGGCAGTACTCCCGCCACGCCTCCGGGCGCAGCGGCCGCCCGTCGCCGTGGTAGTCGAACTCGAACCACAGGACCGAGGTGCCCAGGATGCCGCGCTCGCGCAGGTAGGCCCGGGCGGACGGCTCCACCACCCCGAGGTCCTCGCCGACCACCAGCGCGGCGGCCCGGTGCGCCTCCAGCGCCAGGATCCCGACCATGGCCTCGTGGTCGTAGTAGACGTAGGTGCCGGCGTGCGGCGGGTTGCCCTCCGGGATCCACCACAGCCGGAACAGCCCGATGATGTGGTCCACCCGGACCCCGCCGGCGTGCCGGACGATCGTCGCGACCAGGTCGCGGAACGGCGCGTACGCCAGCTCCGCCAGCCGGTCCGGGCGCCACGGCGGCTGCGACCAGTTCTGCCCGACCTGGTTGAACGCGTCCGGCGGCGCGCCGACCTGCGCGCCGACGGCGAGGACGTCCTGCAGCGCCCAGGCGTCGGCGCCGCGCGGGTGCACCCCGACGGCCAGGTCGTGCAGCACGCCGAGCACCATGCCGGCCCGGCGCGTCGCCGCCGCGGTGGCGTCCAGCTGCTCGTCGAGCACCCACTGCAGCCAGCACTGGAAGTCCACCTCGGCGGCGTGCTCGGCCCGGAACGCCGCCACCGCGGGGGAACGCGGGCGCAGCAGCTGCTCCGGCCACGCCGTCCAGTCCAGGCCGTGTGCCTGCGCCAGCGCGCACCAGGTGGCGAAGTCGGCCAGGCCGGCTCCCTCGCGCTCCCGGTAGGTCTGGAAGGCCAGCTCCCGGCCGGCGCTGCGGGGCATCGCGTGGACCAGGCGCAGGGCGGCCAGCTTGGCCTCCCAGGAGCTGTCCCGGTCGATGGTGTCGGACCCCTCCAGCCGGTCCTGCAGCTCCTCGCGCAGCGCCTCCACCTTCGCCCGGTCCCCGGCCGGCAGGTAGCCGTACTCCGGGATCTGCTCCACCCGCAGGTACAGCGGGTTGCCGAAGCGGCGGCTGGTCGGCAGGTACGGCGACGGCTCCATCGGCGGTATCGGCTCGGCCGCGTGCAGCGGGTTGACCAGCACGAAGCCGGCGCCCTGCCGGGCCGACCAGGCGGCCAGGTCGGCCAGGTCGGCCAGGTCGCCGACGCCCCACGAGCGGGCCGACCGCACGCTGTACAGCTGCGTGGTCAGTCCCCACACCCGGTGTTCGCCCATCCGCTCGGGCACGCCCAGCCAGGCCGGCGTCACGATCAGCGTGGTCGCGCTCTCCTCGCCGTCCGAGCGGGCCCGCAGCGTGTGGTAGCCCAGCGGCAGGTCGGCGGGCACGGTGAACGACGCCTCGCCGACCAGCCGGCCGCCGACCTCGCGGGGCGGCTCCCAGTTGTCCACCTGCTGCATGTCGTGCCGGGCGCCGCCGGTCTCCAGGTCGATCCACACCTGGACCGGGGCGCCGTGCCCGACGTGCACGTCGAACCGCGCCGGCCGGCCCTGCCGGGTCACCACGCAGGGCGGCAGCAGGCGGGCCCAGCGGTCCCGCCGGCGGGCCTCCAGCGCGGCGGCGGCCGCCTCCGGGGTCTCTGCGTCGATGCCCAGCGCCCGCAGCACCGCGACGATCGTCTCCGCGGGCTGGAGGACGTGGTTGCCGCGCCAGTCCCAGTAGTCCGTCGCCACCGCGCACTCCGTCGCCAGCTCGCGTAACTCGGGGCTGAGGTCGGTCATGCTGGCCACCCCTTCCGCTCACCCGGGGCCGGACCCGGACCCGGCAACGCGAGCCGGGACGCGGGTGGGGCGGCCCGACAGTACGGGGCCGGGCCACCCCGGCGGAACCGTCCCGGGGGTGACCGCGACGGGTGAACCCGGTCAACCCTCGGTGCCGCCGCCCGTGGTGCGCGGCGTGGCGCATGGCGGGACGCCCAGCCCGCCCGTGGCGGTGCCCCGGCGATCAGAAAACCTCTGGGCGGCGAGGCAGGCTTATGAGGGGCTTCGAACTCAACCGGGATCCCCCGACGACATCCGCCCGTCTTGTCCGAAAGTGCGGGTCTTTCGGCGGGATCGGCGGACCTTGCATCCGGTTAACCACGAAGACCCGCTTATGAACCGGGATCATCCCGACCTTGTTCATGACTCTGGGTGGGTGGCCAGCCGTTCGTAGTGGCAGGCCAGGCCCAGACCTCCGGAAGGAACGCGGCACCTCAGATCAAGGTTGTGT
>JBKOWA010000383.1:0-5072 GCA_046724155.1 Actinomycetota bacterium | reverse complement strand
GCCGACACCCGACTCGAACGCCGTTTCGACCCCGCCGCAGTACACGAACTGAAGGCCACGGCCAGCAGCGATCTCACCGTAGGAGGTGCCAACCTCGCGACGCAGGCTTTCAAGGCCGGGCTGGTCGACGAGTGCCAGCTGCTCATCCTGCCCATTGTCGTCGGCGGGGGCAAGCCAGGGCTGCCGACCGGCATACGCGCCGACCTCGAGCTCCTCGATGAGCGCCGATTCCGAAATGGCGTCGTACACCTCCGTTACCGCCCTCTCGGGCAGTGAACGACAGCCCTGTCCGGTTCGCCTGCGCTTGCATGACACGCGGAGCGCTGACGACCGATTCGGCCGGATGAGGTCGCCCATCACGAACTCGGGTTGCGTCAAGTCGCAGTGTGCGGAGGCGTCAACCTCCGCGTCGGGACACGGTGGCGCAGTAGCGAACCTCAGTCAGGGGAATGCCCCGAGAACCGTCTTCGTCGATCCGTCGGCATGCCAGCCGCACGGTCGTCGACCGCTCCCCACGCAACCGCTCATCGGCAAGAGCGTGACAGGACCACAGGAATACGCAACGCCCTCGTTGTACGAAGCCGACTGGACGACCAGCACTGGGCGGTGCTCGGCCGGGGTCGACTTTCCTCCGCGTCGCTAAGGTCAGGCCAGTGGATGTCTCCGCGGGTGATCACCAATCGTCTCGATCGGCCAGGACGCGTCGGCCGGCGCGCACTGCGGCTTGGGCGGGCTCGTCGGAGCCCGCAAGGGCCAGAGCGGCATTGATGCGCGCGGTCAGGGACTGGGCGTCCAGTTCTTGGATGTAGTGTCGGGCGGCTGTCGTGAAGAACTCCGAGCGGCTTATGCCCAGCTCGGCGGCGTGGCGCTCGGCTTCGTTGAACGTATCGTCTGGGATGGAGATCGCCGTCTTCATTCTCCGAGAATAACCAGGTATGACTTCGGGATCTCGTTGGCGGCGCGCTGGCGACCGCCACCGGTCCGGTCCACAGGCAGTGGGCGCGCGGCCGGTTGGGTTCAGCCGACCGGCGGGAGATAGGCGGTCTGGATGAGTTTGGTGCCGCGGCGGGTGACCAGGCGACCGCGGCCCGGCGGTAGCGGCTCGGGCTTGACGTTGCCGGCCAGCACGCCCTCGTCCCGGTTGCCGGACATGATCAGCGTCGGGGTGCCGATCTCCTTCAGCCGCTGGACGACCGGCTCGAACATCGCCCGGCCGGCGCCGCCGACGGCGCGGGCCACCACCAGGTGCAGCCCGATGTCCCGGGCCTGCGGCAGCAGCTCGAGCAGCGGCAGCAAGGGGTTGTTGGCACCGGTGGCCACCAGGTCGTAGTCGTCGATGATGAAGTACAGGTCGGCGCCGGTCCACCAGTCCCGGGCCCGCAGCCGGTCCGGGGTGATGTCCGGCGGCGGCAGCCGGCGGGTCATCGCCTCGAGGACGTTCTTGACGATCGGACCGGCGTGGTTGGAGGAGAACCCGTGCGCGATCTTGTGCGGGGTGTCCACCGCGTCGAGCAGGCCGTACCGGTAGTCCAAGAAGATGATCTTCGCCTGGTCGGGGGTGTACCGGCTGGTGATCCCGGCCGCGATCGTGCGCAACAGGCTCGTCTTGCCGCACTGGGTGTCGCCGAAGGCGAGGAAGTGCGACTCCGTGGCGAACTCGAGGTAGACCGGCGCCAGGTTGTCCTCGTCGATGCCGATCGGCAGGCCGGGGTGCTGGTCGGCGCCGGCCGCCGGCAGCTGCGCGTACGGCAGCTCCTCGGGCAGCATCCGGACCACCGGCGCGCGGGCCCCCGTCCAGCCCTCCGACACCCTGGCCGCCAGGTCGGCCACCCCCTCGATGAGCGTCTCCGGCCGCTGGTCGCCGTCGATGCGGGGCAGCGCGGAAAGGAAGTGCAGCCGGTCCCGGGTCAGGCCGCGGCCGGGTGACTTCTCCGGCACGTTGAGCGCGACCCGGCGGTCGATGTCGGACTCGGTCGGGTCGCCCAGCCGCAGCTCCAGCCGGGTGCCGACCAGGTCGCGCAGCGCCGGCCGCAGCTCCATCCAGCGCTGGACGGTGACGATCACGTGCACGCCGTAGCCGAGGCCGCGGGCGGCGAGCTGGGTGATCTGCGGCTCCAGCGCCTCGAAGTCGGCGCGCAGCACCCCCCAGCCGTCCACCACCAGGAACACGTCGCCGTACGGGTCGTCGGTGACCTTCCCCTCCCGCTTCATCCGCCGGTACGTGGCCATCGAGTCGATCCGCGCCTCGGTGAACCGCTTCTCCCGGTGCTCCAGCAGGGCGTTCACCTCGGCCAGGGTGCGCCGGATCAGGTCCGGCTCCAGCCGGCCGGCCACCGAGCCGACGTGCGGCAGCCCGAGCAGCGAGGACAGCGTGCCGCCGCCGAAGTCCAGGCAGTAGAACTGCACCTCCGCCGGGGTGTGGGTGAGCGCCATCGAAGCGACCAGGTCGCGGACCATCGTGGACTTGCCGCTCTGCGTGCCGCCGGCCACCACCACGTGCCCGCCGGCCCCGGACAGGTCGACCCACATCGGGTCGCGACGCTGGTGGTACGGCTTGTCGACCAGGCCGATCGGCAGCTGCAGCCGGCCGCGGCCCTCCCAGCCGGCCGGGCTCAGCCCGACCCGGGGGTCCACCGCCAGCGGCGGCAGCAGCTGGTCCAGGGTCGGCGGCTCGGCCAGCGGCGGCAGCCACACGGCATGCGCCGGCTGCCCGCGGCCGATCAGCCGCTGCACGATCACGTCCAGCAGGGTGTCGGCGCCCGCCTCGTCCGGCTTCTCCGCCGGCTCGGCCGGCCGCGGCGGCTCGACCGGCCGCAGGTAGTACATGGTGTACGGGACGATCTGGTGCGCGACCGCGGCCACCTCCCGGCGCGCGCTCTCCTTCGGGCCCTGGTACGGGCCGGACACGTACGCCGCCTTGAACCGCAGCATGGTGGTGGTGTCGATCTTGAGGTAACCGTGGCCGGGGGCATTCGGCAGCTCGTACGCGTCCGGCACGCCGAGCACCACCCGGGACTCGATCGCGGAGAAGGTGCGCAGGCCGACGCGGTACGACAGGTAGGTGTCCAGCCCGCGCAGCCGGCCCTCCTCCAGGCGCTGCGAGGCGAGCAGCAGGTGCACCCCGAGCGAGCGCCCGATCCGCCCGATCGCGATGAACAGGTCGATGAAGTCCGGCTTGGCGGTCAGCAGCTCGGAGAACTCGTCCACCACCACGAACAGGCTGGGCATCGGCTTGAGCGGGGCGCCCTGCTCCCGGTCCTTCTCGTAGTCCTTGAGGTTGGCGTAGTTGCCGGCGTCCCGCAGCAGCTCCTGCCGCCGGTTCAGCTCGCCCTCGATGGCGTCCTTCATCCGGTCCACCAGGGACAGCTCGTCGGCCAGGTTGGTGATCACCGCCGAGGTGTGCGGCAGGTCGTCCAGCCGGGAGAACGTCGCGCCGCCCTTGAAGTCGACCAGCACGAAGTTCAGCGCCTCGGAGGAGTGGGTGACCGCCAGGCCGAGCACCAGGGTGCGCAGCAGCTCGGACTTGCCCGAGCCGGTGGCCCCGATCACCAGCCCGTGCGGCCCCATGCCGTCCTGGGCGGCCTCCTTGATGTCCAGCTCCACCGGCTCGCCGGTCGGCCCCACCCCGATCGGCACCCGCAGCCGGTCCCGCGGCGCCCGCGGCCGCCAGGTCACCGAGGTGTCGATCTGGTACGGGTCGCCGAGGCCGAGCAGCTGGGTGAGCCCCAGGTCCTTCGACAGCGAGTCCTCGGCCTCCACCGAGGCACTGATCCGGTACGGCGCCAGCTGCCGGGCCAGCGCCTCGGCCGCGGGCAGGCTGAGCAGGTCGGGCCGCGCGATCCGGCTGGCCACGTCGTTGTTCGCCCGGTCCCGGGTCAGCATGTCGAGCTGCTCGGGGCGGATGGCCAGCCGCAGCGTGCCGCGCTCGGCCTCCCGGGACACCGAGCCGGACACGTCCAGCACGCACACCCCGTGCACCCCGGCGGCGCCCAGCTGGGAGTCGAAGCCGACCCGGCCGCCGTCCACCACGACCACGTACTGCGGGTCGGCCGGCGCGGCCGAGCCGCCGGTGAACCGCGGCCGCTGGGTGAGGTCCGCGCCGAGCAGGGTCTCCAGCTCGATCAGGCTCTCGGCGAACAGCCGCACCGGGCCGGCGGCGTCCACCTCAGTGGGGTGCAGCGCGTGCGGCAGCCACTTCGTCCAGTCCCACAGCGGGGCGCGCTCGCGCGAGGCGCAGACCGCGATCCGGAGGTCGTCCGGGGAGTGGAACACCGCCAGGTGGGCCAGCATGGCCCGGACCAGCCCGCGGGTGACCTCCGCAGGCCCGCGGAACGTCACCCGGGCGAACCCCTTCGCCGAGATCGCCACCGGCAGGTCGGCGACCGTGGAATGGGTCCGCACGAAGCGGCGCAGCGCACCGGCCGACACCGGCTCCAGGTCCTCCACCGGCTTGGTCTCCGGCGGGATGAGCTGGACGGCCAGCCGCTGCGCGCCGAGGCCGACCCGGGCGGTGCCGAAGTCCTCGTCGGTGAGCCGCCGCTCCCACAGCCGGCTGGACATCGCCAGCGACCACAGCGCGTCCGGGTCCGGGTTGCGCCACAGCAGTGCCTCCCGCTGCTGCCTGGCCGCCCGCCGGACCCGGCGCCGGGCCTGCGACAGGTACCGCGCGTAGTCCCGGCGGTCCGCGTTCAGCTTGCGCTTCTTCTCCCCCGAGCTGCGGGACAGCTGCGGGGCGAGCATGCCGAGCATCGACACCGCGAACATGCCACCGGTCACCATCTGCAGCGGGCCGCCGCCCCGGCCGGTGAACATCAGCGCCATCGCACCCACGCCGGCCAGCATCGGCAGGTACGTCATCGCGGCACCGAAGCCGGTGCTCACGCTCTCCGGCAGCTCCGGCGGCGACTCCAGCAGCACCTCACCCCTGGGCAGCTCCGGAGCCGGCCGCCGCGCCGACCGGCGGAACAGCACTGTGCTCAACAGCACGCCTCCGCGCTCGCTCCGCTCCACGGGCCGCCTTGCGTCGACCGCTCGAGCGGCGGCTGGCCCTGCGGCCCTCAGATGCTCACTCG
>JBKOWA010000302.1:0-3097 GCA_046724155.1 Actinomycetota bacterium | reverse complement strand
GTTCAGTGCGGCGCCGACCTGGCCCACCTCGGTACGCGGGTCGGTGTCCTGCGCCGGCACCCGGACCGCCAGCGCCACCTCGCCACGGTCCAGCGGCAGCTCGGCCACCCGGCCGGCGGTGGCCGCGACCCGGCGCAGCGGCCGCAGGGTCAGCCGGATCACCGCGGCGCCGGCCAGCGCGGCCAGTGCCAGACCGACCGCGGCGACCACGGTGATCACCACGGCCAGCCGGTACACGGTGCTGCGGACGCTGCGCAGCGGCAGCCCGGTGACGATGACGTCGCCGTCGCCCCCGACCGGCTGCGCGGACACCCGGTAGGTGCCGAGATCGCCCTTGAGGTCGACGGTGTGCGCCCTGCCATCGGCCGGGACCTCCTCCAGCGCCGCGACCTGCGCGCCGGACAGCGGCTGGCCGGTGCCGGTCCGGTCGAGCACCCCCGACCGGATCACCGACCCTGCCCTGAGCTGCGCGACGAGGGTGCCCTCGGCCTGGCCGGGGACGTACAGCGACTCCGGGCCGGCCTCATGGTCGTCGTCGTGGCGGGGTGGCGACGGCTCGCCCCCGCGCGGACGGTAAGGGCTCTGCGAGCGGCCGGAGGCTGCGGCGAGCTGGTCGTCCACCCGGGCGAGCAGCGACCGGTCCATAGCGAGCACGCTGACCAACCCGATGACCAGGCTGACCGCGGCGAGCAGCGCGATCATCGCGGCCAGCAGCCGGGCCCGCAGCGTCCATCCCGACGGACGCCAGTGCGCTGCCAGCCACGGCGCCCACCGGCGCGCTGCCGGCCGGTGCGGCGGCCCGTTCGGCGGCGGTTGCGGTTGCCTGTGCGGCGGCCCGTTCGGTTGCGTTTGCGGTTGCCGTTGCGGCGCCGGCTGCCGTGGTCGCCTGATCCGGTGCCGCCAGGCCGATCGGCGCGTGCCCCCGGTCATGCTGCGTGCCCCGGTCATTCCGCCGGCTTGAGCACGTAGCCGGCGCCGCGCATCGTGTGGATCATCGGCGGCCGGCCGGCGTCGATCTTCTTGCGCAGGTAGGAGATGTACAGCTCGACGACGTTCGCCTGGCCGCCGAAGTCGTAGTTCCACACCCGGTCCAGGATCTGCGCCTTGCTCAGCACCCGGCGCGGGTTGCGCATCAGGTACCGCAGCAGCTCGAACTCGGTCGCGGTCAGCGAGATCGGCGCGCCGGCCCGCCGCACCTCGTGGCTGTCCTCGTCCAGCACCAGGTCGCCGACCACCAGCTCGGCCTCCCGGCCGACGGCCCGGTGCGCGCGGCGGATCAGCCCGCGCAGCCGGGCCACCACCTCCTCCAGGCTGAACGGCTTGGTCACGTAGTCGTCGCCGCCCGCGGTCAGCCCGGCGATCCGCTCCTCCACCGCATCCTTGGCGGTCAGGAACAGCACCGGTACGTCGGGGTCGTCGGCCCGCAGCCGGCGCAGCACCTCCAGGCCGTCGAAGTCGGGCAGCATGACATCGAGCACGACGACGTCCGGGCGGTGCTCCCGGGCCACCCGCACCGCCTCCGCCCCGGCGCCGGCGGTGCGGACCTGCCAGCCCTCGTACCGCAGCGCCATCGACAGCAGCTCGGTCAGGGTCGGCTCGTCGTCCACCACCAGGACCCGGATGGCCGTCCCGTCGCCCCGCCGCAGGTCCTGGGCCGGACCATCGCGTGACCCGTTCATCGTCGCCATGGTCGCATCTTCGGTGCCCAGCCTGTTGGCGCCGGATGCGCCGCCTGTGAGGTTGCTGTGAGCCGTCACCGAGCGCAGCGGGCGAACCGATGCGGCCAGCCGCGAGTGAACTACATGTGCGGGGAGCTAGCCGGCATGCTCGGCGGCCGGCGTTGGGGTAGCGCTTGCCTCACAGCTTCGCCACAGGTTCGACATACAGCCTGCATAGCCCGGTGTCGAACGGTGTACTTGACGGGAACGCGACGGCTGGGGGTCCGATGGACATCCGCGAGATAGGGCAACGCCGCATCGGCATGCTGACCGCCGGACTGGCCGCGGTTTCGGTGGCTGGCGTCGCCGGGTTCGGCGTCCTGGCGCGGGCGGACACGGTGCGCAAGTCGACCGGAACGTCCTCCTCCCAGCAATCCGGTGCCGACGACAGCTCGGAATCTTCACAAACGTCCGAAGACTCGGACGACTCCGAAGTCTCCGGCGGCGCAGACTCGCCGGACGGCTCCGGGTTCGGCGGGACGACGTTGGGCGGCACCAACCAGGCCCCGCACGCGAACACGAGCGGCTCATGACGAGCAGCACGCGCACCGTGGACGCCGCGGAGTGGCCGGTCTGGAGCACCACAGCCCGAGTGGTGGTCACCGAGCCGGTGGCGCTGCCCGAGGCCCGGCGGCTCGTCGAGGCCGAGCTCGCCGCGGTCGATGAGGCCGCCAGCCGGTTCCGCCCCGACTCCGAGATCAACTCGCTGCACCTGGCCGGCGGCCGCCCGCAGCGGATCAGCCCGCTGCTCGCCGAACTGATCGCCGCGGCGCTCGGTGCCGCGGCACAGACCGACGGCGACGTGGCCCCCACGCTGGGCGGCGCGCTGCGCGGCCTGGGGTACGACCGGGACTTCGCCGAGATTGCCAGCGCGCCACTGCCGCTCGCCACCGCGAGGCCGGGCGGCGTTGCCGAGGCGGACCGTCATCCGGCACGGGTAGCGGGCCAGGGGGTCGGCGGGCAGGCGCGGGCCGCAACCCGGCGGCCAGGTGTCGACGGCGCCGGTGCTGCGGGTGGCCGCGACGGATGGCTGCGGGTGGTGGTCCGGCGCGCGCCGGCCTGGCAGTGGATCCGGCTCGAGGGCAACCTGGTCACGGTGCCCGCGGGGGTGCTGCTGGACCTGGGGGCGACCGCCAAGGCGTGCACCGCGGACCGGTGCGCGGCGCTGGTGGCCGCCCGAACCGGCGCCGGCGTACTGGTCAGCCTGGGTGGTGACATCGCGACCGCGGGTCCCGGCCCGGTCGGCGGCTGGCGGGTGCTGGTCCAGGACCGCCCGGTCGACCCCGCCTGCACGGTGACGCTGCCGGCCGGGCACGCCATCGCGACGTCCAGCACGGTGCGCCGGCAGTGGCGCCACGGCGGCCGGCTGGTGCACCACG
>JBKOWA010000591.1:0-3114 GCA_046724155.1 Actinomycetota bacterium | reverse complement strand
GGCCACCGCCAGCCGGGGGTACCGCGCGTGCAGCCAGCGGGCCAGCCGGTCCAGCCGGCGCCGGGCCGCCCGCCGGGCGCCGTACGGGTCGTCGCCGGTGAACGGGGCGGTGATCACCGGCCGCAGCGGGTTCAGCGGCACCGGCTCGTAGGCCGTGACCAGCCGCAGTGACGTGCCGCGGCGCACCGCCTCGTCGGCGGCCCACTGCAGCAGGTAGCCGGGTTCGGTGCCGGGGGCCACGCCGAGCACGACCGGGCGGTACCGGGTGTGGTCCGTCATGGCTCAGCCCGGCACCGGGACCACCGCGACCGGGCAGGTCGCGTGGTGCAGCACGCCCTGGCTGACCGACCCGAGCAGGGCGCCGGCCAGGCCGTGCCGGCTGCGCGCGCCGACCACCAGCAGGTGCTGCCCGGTGGACTCGGCGACCAGGCCGGGCACCGGGTGGTCGTCGATGACCACCGGGCTGACCGGCACGTCCGGGTACTTCTCCCGCCAGCCGGCCAGCGCCTCGGACAGCCAGGCGTTGGCGTGCTCCCGGGCGTCGGCCGCCGCCTGGGGCAGCCAGCGCACCGGGCTGGCCGGACGCGGGTGCCAGCACAGCACCGCGGTCAGCCGCACCCCGTACCGGCAGGCGTGGTCGAACGCGTAGCCGAGCACCGCCTCGGACGCCTCACTGCCGTCCACCCCGGCCACCACCCGGGCCCCCTCGGCCGGGTGGCCGGCCGGGCCGCGCATCACCACCAACGGGCAGCCGACCCGGCCGGCCAGCCCGGTGCCGACCGAGCCGAGCACGGCCGAACCGATCGCGTGCAGGTGGCGCGAGCCCAGTACGGCCACCTCCGCCTGCTCGCTCTCGGCCTTCAGCACCAGCGCGGGCAGGCCCTCGACGGCGGCGCCCTGCACGGACACCCCCGGCGCCAGCTCGGCGGTCCGGCGGACCACCCTGGCCACCAGGTCCTGCGCGGCCCGGGTGACCTCCGCCTGGTCCACCTCGGGGACCACCGGGTAGATCGGCAACGTCCGGAGGTACCCGGGCCAGCTGTAGGCGTACACCAGCCGCAGCGGCCGGCGCCTGCTGCTGGCCTCGGCCACCGCCCAGCCGATGGCCGGCTCGTTCTCCGGCGTGCCGTCCACCCCGACCAGGACGGGACGCTGCTCGGCTGTCATCCGTATCCTCCTCCGCTCCCCTCGGCTGCTCCGCCGGGCTGCTCCGCCGGGCTGCGGCCCGGCTACCAGTTCGGCCGGACCAACGACTCGTGCTGGACGTCGTCGTAGTCGAACGTCAGCTGGTTCTGGACCCCGACCACGCCGTCCACGCCGCCGGCCAGCTTGCCGGCGGCGATCACGTCGCTGTGCCGCGGCAGCCGGCCGCGCAGCGTGACCACGCCGTCAACCGCCCCCACGTGCACCGTGCCGGAGTCGGCCCCCGGCGCGCGTTCGGTGATCTCGCGGCTGACCTGGTCGGCCAGCACCGCGTCGCCGCGCAGGAACACGCCGAGCAGGTCCACCCGGCTGGCGATGCCGACCAGCTGCCCGGACGGATCCACCACCGGCAGGCTCTTGATGTGCCGGGCGTGCATCAGCCGGGCCGCCTCGGCCACCGTGGCGGTCGTCGGCACGGTGATCGCCGGCGCCGTCATCAGCTCCCGGGCGCACTGCCCCTCGGCCTTGCGGCGCACCTCCCGGCCGCGCCAGAAGCCGGTGTGCCGCTCCGGCTGGTCGGAGCGCTCCTCCTTGACCAGCAGGTCGCCCTCCGAGACCACGCCGAGCACCCGGTTGTGGCCGTCCACCACCGGCAGCGCGCTGATCCGGTGCTCGGCCAGCAACTGCACCAGCCGCTTGAACGGCGTCTCCGGCCCGGCGGTCACCACCTCCCGGGTCATCACCTGCTGGAGAGTGCTGCGATTCATTTCCGGTCCCTTTCCCCAAGTCCTCGTCAGCTGCCAGCACACCGCATCCGGGCGCCGGGCCGCAGCGGGCGGCCGACCCGTAGCCGGAGGACTTTCGGCCCGCCGCAGGGGACCTCCCGCTCTGCGCAGCGGCCTCACCAGCGCCCTAACGTCGCTGCGTAAGGAGAGCCGAAAGGGAGGTTGGCCGTGAAGGTCCGCGAGATCATGACCCGACCGGTGACGGTGGTCCACACCGACACACCGGTGCAGGAGGCGGCCGCGCTGCTGACCGCCCACAACATCACGTCCATGCCGGTGCTGGACGACGACGACCAGGTGGTGGGCATCGTCAGCGAGGCGGACCTGATCCGCGAGCGGATGCCGCGGCACGAGAACGACAACACCGACCACGGCGAACCGGCCCACCTGGTCAGCCAGGTGATGACCGACACGGTGGTCTGCCTGCCGGACACCGCCGACACCGCGGATGCCGCCGAGCTGATGCTCAACTACGACGTACGCGCGGTGCCCGTCGTCAGCGGGTCCCGGCTGCAGGGCATCGTCAGCCGGCGCGACCTGCTGCGGAGCCTGGTCCGCGACGACGACGCGATCGCCGCCGAGGTGCGCAGCCGGCTGGACTACTACGCCGGCCGGCACGGCCGGTGGAGCGTCGAGGTGGACGACGGCGTGGTCACCGTCGCCGGCCAGTTCGAGGACGAGGCGGAACGCCAGGTCGTCGGCGTCCTGGCGCGCACCGTCTCCGGCGTGAGCTCGGTGCACACCGACCGGCACCACCACCACGTGACAACCAGCTGAGCCGGCACCCGGCGAGGCTGTGTCCGACGGACCGCCCGGGTGGCGGCGGTCCGATCTGGACCGGATGGGTCAGGCCGCGGCCAGGTTGGCGCTGCCGCCGGGCCGGAACGCGGCCGCGACCCGCTGGCGCCACAGCTCGTAGGCCGGCACCTCGCCGTCGCGCTCGCCGGGCACCTCGTTGCTCTCGACCAGGTTGACCGCGGCCGCCACGTCGAGCCCGCTCAGCGCGCTCAGCGCCGGCTCGGTGCGCTCCGGCAGGTGGCCGGCGTGGACGCGGCCGACGACCGCGTTCACCGCGCCCAGGGCCAGCTCGGGCCGGTACGGCCCGGCGGCCTCGCGGAGCCAGGCCATCTCCTCCGGGGAGCAGCCGCCGGCGAATGTCGCGACCAGCCCGATCCCGCTCCACATG
>JBKOWA010000548.1:0-4758 GCA_046724155.1 Actinomycetota bacterium | reverse complement strand
GAACGGGGTGGTGACGCGGTCGGTGGCGGTGGAGATGGCGGTCATGGTCTGTCCGTCCTGCTCGGGGGTGCGGACCGGCGGGCCCGGCCGGTACGCTGGTAAGCGGAGGATCCTCCAGTACGTGGGCCAGCGTAACCGGAGTTCCCTCCGGTTAGCAACACGGGGCCGGCGCTGCCGGCCAGCGGACCGACGACACACCACCCGAGGCCGAGGAGGAGCCGTGCCGACCAGCGGCTCCAGACCGCTGCGGGCCGACGCCCAGCGCAACCGCGAACGGCTGCTGGAGGCCGCGGTCCGCGCGTTCTCCCAGCGCGGACCGCAGGCGAGCCTGGACTCCATCGCCAAGGACGCGGGCGTCGGCATCGGCACGCTCTACCGTCACTTCCCCACCCGGGAGGCGCTGATCGAGGCGGCCTACCGCAACGAGTTGACCCGGCTGTGCGAGGCCGCCGACGACCTCCTGCACGACCTGCCCACCGACGTCGCGCTGCGTACCTGGATGGACCGCTTCGTCGACTACATGACGACCAAGCGCGGCATGGCCGACGCGCTGCGCGCGGTTATCGCCTCCGGCGGGGACCCGTACGCTCACAGCCGTGACCGGTTGACCACCGCGATCGCAACGCTGCTGGCCGGCGGGGCCGCCGCCGGGACCACCCGCTCCGACATCGAACCGACCGACGTGCTCACCACCCTCAGCGGCATATCCCTGGCCGCCGGCCAGCCCACCCAGCACCAGCAGGCCCGACGAGCCCTCGACCTGCTCATGGACGGCCTGCGCTACCAGCCCGGGCCACGCTGACCCGGACCGCACCGACCCGCGGCAGCTGGAAATCCCACCCCACCAGTTCGACGTGCAGAAGGTTAGACCTCAGCTCCAGACTGCGAACGGAACAGGCGATCTCGTCCTCAGCCGTGCCACGGTGTTCTACCCGGGTCCGGGACCTCGTAGCGGGAGCCGGACGAAGCGGCGGCTCCACGGCCCCGCGTCGAGCCCTGTTTTCAGTCGGGGCCCGGTGTTTGCTCGAGCCCCGTACCTCGACAGCACGGCTTTGTAGGCACATCGATTCGTCACTGAATGGACTAGATAGTTTGTCGACATGCCGATCTATTAATACGGCGATATCTCGACTTTGGATGGCTTGACTGCGAGCGGCTCGGCGGGCGTGGCGGGCGGTTGACGGTGCGGCGAGGGCCGGCCGGTGCCGGGCGTCTGCGTTCCCCACCGTGGTACCGCCCCAGGCAACTACCACCGGTAACCGGAACGGCCGTCGCGGTGACTTATCCCAGCTGGGCACCCGGCCTAGACTCTGCCTCGCCGCACTGTGGCTGAGCGGCAACGTCGCCGGCAGGGCACCCGGCAGAAGGGGCGGCAGGCCGTGAAGGTTGGCATCCCGCGCGAGGTGAAGACCCACGAGTACCGTGTCGCGATCACGCCGGCCGGCGCGCACGAGCTGGTAGCGGCCGGTCACCAGGTGTACATCGAGAAGGAGGCTGGCGTCGGGTCCGCCATCCCGGATGAGGACTTCCTCGCCGCGGGTGTCCAGATCCTCGGCAGCGCAGATGACGTGTGGGGCGAGGCCAACCTGGTGTTGAAGGTCAAGGAGCCGATCGCCGAGGAGTACGGCCGGATGCGCTCGGGGCAGGTGCTGTTCACCTACCTTCACCTGGCCGCCTCGCGGGAGTGCACCGAGGCCATCCTGGCGGCCGGGATCGACGCGGTGGCGTACGAGACCGTGCAGACCGCGGACCACGCGCTGCCGTTGCTGGCACCGATGTCGGAGGTGGCCGGCCGGCTGGCGCCCCAGGTCGGGGCGTACCACCTGATGCGCCAGGGCGGCGGCCGGGGCATCCTGATGGGCGGCGTCTCCGGTGTGTACGCGGCGAAGGTGGTCGTCATCGGCGCCGGCGTCTCCGGGATGAACGCCGCGGCGATCTCCCTCGGCATGCAGGCGGAGGTGCTGCTGCTGGACAAGAACATCGACCGGCTGCGCGCCGCGGACCGGATCTACCAGGGCCACCTGCAGACGGTGGCCTCCAACGCCTACGAGATCGAGAAGGCGTGCCTGGACGCCGACCTGGTGATCGGCGCGGTGCTGGTGCCGGGGGCCAAGGCGCCACGCCTGGTGTCCAACGAGCTGGTGGGCCAGATGAAGTCGGGAAGTGTCCTTGTCGACATATCGATAGATCAAGGCGGCTGCTTCGAGGACTCCCGGCCGACCACCCACGCCGAGCCGACCTACACCGTGCACAACTCACTGTTCTACTGCGTGGCGAACATGCCGGGCGCGGTGCCGCACACGTCGACGTACGCGCTGACCAACGTCACGCTGCCGTACGTGATGGACCTGGCCAACAAGGGCCTGCGCCGGGCCGTGACCGACGACCCCGCCTTGGCGCTCGGGGTGAACGCCATCAACGGCAGGCTGGTGTCCGAGCCGGTGGGCGAGGCGCACGGGATGCCGACCGAGCCGCTGGCCGCCGTGCTTGACCGGGCGGCGTCCTGACCGCACCGACCACCGCCGGCGGCGGCAGGTCTGCGGACCGGCCGGCGAGCGCCGTCGACCGCTTGGTCCGGGCCTACCTGGACCACCTGGCCGTGGAGCGCGGCCTCGCGGCGAACACACTGCTGAGCTACCGGCGGGATCTGCACCGGTACGCCGACTACCTGGTCGGGCGCGGCATCGGGGAGCTGTCGGGGGTGTCGGAGGCTCAGGTCACCGGCTTCCTGGCCGAGCTGCGGGAGGGTACGGCCGACCGGCCGCCGCTGTCCGCGTCCTCGGCCGCCCGGGCCGTGGTGGCGGTCCGGGGGCTGCACCGGTTCGCGGTGCGCGAGGGGATCGCCGCCGCCGACGCGGCGCGCGCGGTGCGGCCGCCGACACCGCCCCGGCGCCTCCCCAAGGCGTTGCCGGTGGACCAGGTGATCCGGCTACTGGACACGGCCACGGCGCCGCACACCCCCCTGGCGCTGCGTGATCGGGCGCTGCTCGAGGTGCTGTACGGCACCGGAGCCCGCATCTCGGAGGCCGTCGGGTTGGCCATCGACGACCTGGACCGCGAGGGCGCGACCGCGGTCCTGCGCGGCAAGGGCGGCAAGGAGCGGATCGTGCCGGTCGGCGGCTACGCGCTGCGGGCCGTGGACGACTACCTGGTGCGGGCCCGGCCGGGGCTCGCGGCCGGCGGCCGGGGAACGCATGCCCTGTTCCTCAACGCGCGGGGAGGCCCGCTGTCCCGGCAGTCGGCCTGGACGATCCTGCGCAGCGTGGCCCAGCGTGCCGGGCTGGCCGCCACCGTGTCGCCGCATACCCTGCGGCACTCCTTCGCGACCCACCTGCTCGACGGCGGTGCGGACGTCCGGGTGGTGCAGGAGCTGCTCGGTCACGCCTCGGTGACCACCACCCAGGTGTACACGCTGATCACCGTTGACCGGCTCCGCGAGGTGTACGCCACCGCCCACCCGCGCGCCCGCGCCTGACGCGCACAGTAGGTGTGACCATGAAGCACCGTCCAGGCCGGGCGTCCCTCGCTACGAGGGCTACGAGTAGTGGTAGCGGCAGGCGGCGATGCGCACCTCGTCGCCGGCTATCTTGTAGATCAGCCGGTGTTCATCGGTGATGCGCCGTGACCGGTAGCCCTGAAACCCGTGTTTGAGGGGTTCGGGCTTACCGATCCCGGAGTTGCCGTTGCGGGTCACGTCCTCGATCAGCACATTGATCCGTTTGACGACCCGGCGGTCCTGCGCCTGCCACCACAAGTAGTCCTCCCACGCGCTCCCGTCCCAGACGAGCTTCACGGCCCGTCGGCCAGGTCGTGCACCTCACCGCCCCCGCTCTCCAGGCGGTCGATGGCGGCGAGCAGGCGACGAGCGTTGGCCGGGTTGCGCACCAGGTACGCGGTCTCCCGCAACGACTCGTAGTCCGCACGGGAAACGATCACGACGTCCTCGCGACCGGAACGGGTGACGACCACTTCCTCGCGATCATCAGCAACCCGGTTGAGCACCTCGGCGAAGTGCGCCCTGGTCTCCGAATAAGACATGGTACGCATCGGCCACCCCCCTACGTACAAGAAATTGTACGTAGGGGTGGGGAGGTGGGCAAGGGTTTGATCTGTCACGAGCTGGTCCTGGCGGCGCGGCGGAGGAGTTGGCGGCTGCGGAGGCGGTGGTGCAGGCGTGTCGGCCGCGTCGAGTTCGGGGTCCAGGTCACCCAGCCGCCTGCGGTAGTCCTGCCGGGCGCGGGCGTCGAGCACCTTGTCCGCGCGGAGCGCAGCCCCTCCGGCGGCATGCGGGCGGCAGCCGCTCCAGCCGCAGCTGCATCGCCACCCGGGCAGGACCCCCGACCTGAGCACCCACCGCGGCCCGCTGTCCAGGCTGCAGCACCACAGGCTGCAGCACCACAGTACGTCGCGGCGGCTGCTCGTCCGCCGCGTGACGGCCCGAACTCGGTCGACAAATCGGTACGTCGCTCGGCGTGGCGGCTTGAACGCCACGGGTCGCGCTCCTACAGTCAGCCCGCCAAGATCGCTTCCCCAGAAGGTCGACAGGAAGGCTTAGGTACCTATGTCCATGTCGACAAGTGCCTGGAACGAGGAGGAAGCGTTGCTGCCCGTCAGCCCGCTCCCCGAAGGTTCGGAGGACGCGGCAAGCGTGCTTCGAGCTGTCGATCCGGTCATTGCGCGCATCCCCCGGCAGATCCCGGAACCGCGGCCGATCTCGAGCCATGGCCCGGCCCGCGTTGTCGCGCTGTGCAACCAGAA
>JBKOWA010000609.1:0-4209 GCA_046724155.1 Actinomycetota bacterium | reverse complement strand
GCCGCGCATCTGGACCGTGCAGCGCGACCGCGAGGTCTGGGCCGCGCTGCAGGACGGCTGAGAGCCCCGCGATGTCAGCCCCGACAGACGCGCAACCACCCCGGTCCGCGGGCAGCGGGCGGCCGGACGACCCGGTGCTGGTGGTCGGCGCCGGGCCGGTCGGGATGGCGTGCGCCCTGCTGCTGGCCCGGCACGGGGTGCCGAGCACGGTCCTGGAGGCGTCCGGGACGCGCACCGCGGTGGGCTCCCGGTCCATCTGCACCCAACGCGACGTGCTCGACATTCTGGACCGGGTCGGCTGCGGCGAGGCCGCAGCGGCCGAGGGCGTGACCTGGACTCTGGGCCGCACGTACTACCGGCAGACCCAGGTGGCCACGATCACGTTCCCGGAGACGACCGCCGGCTACCCGCCGTTCATCAACATCCCGCAGACCAGCGTGGAGCGGCTGCTGGCGGAGCGGCTGCGCGCCGAGCCGTTGGTGACGCTGCACCGCGGGGTGGCGCTGACCGGGCTGGACCAGGACGCCGACGGGGTGACGGTCGCCGCCGGGCCGGCGCGCTGGCGAGCACAGTGGCTGGTCGGCTGCGACGGCGCGCACTCGGCGGTGCGCCGGCTGCTGGGGCAGCCGTTCCCCGGCGAGAGCTTCGACGACCAGTTCCTGATCTGCGACATCCGCGCGGACCTCGACTTCCCGGCCGAGCGCCGGTTCTACTTCGACCCGCCCTGGAACCCTGGCCGGCAGGTCCTGGTGCACCCGCAGCCGGAGGGGGTGTGGCGGATCGACTGGCAGGTGCCGGCGGACTTCGACCTCGCTGCGGAGCGGGCCTCCGGGGCCCTGGACGAGCGGATCCGGGCCATCACCGGCGCCACGCCGTACACCGTGGTGTGGTCCTCCCAGTACCGCTTCCACCAGCGGATGGCGCCGGCGTTCCGGGTCGGCCGCTGCCTGCTGGCCGGCGACGCCGCGCACCTGATGGCGCCGTTCGGTGCGCGCGGGCTGAACAGCGGCTTCGCCGATGCCGAGAACGCCGCCTGGAAGCTGGCTCACGTGGTGCACGGCTGGGCGCCGGAGGCGCTGCTGGACAGCTACCACGACGAGCGGCACGCCGCCGCGGCAGAGAACCTGCGGGTCACCGGGGCGACCATGCGGTTCCTGGTGCCCCGGACAGACGCCGACCTGGCGCACCGGCTGCGGGTGCTGCGGGCGGCGCTGACCGACCCGGCCGCGCAGGCCGAGATCGACGCCGGGCGGCTGTCGGTGCCGCACCACTACCAGGACTCGCCACTGACCACGCCAGCCCCGGGCGCCGCCCCGCAACCCGGACAGGTGGCCCCGGACGGCCCCTGCCTGGTCGCCGGCGAGCCGGCGGTGGCCAGGCTCCGGCAGGCGTTCGGCCCGCAGTGGACGGTGCTGGCGTTCGGCGGGCCGGTGCCGGCGCTGCCACCGCCGACCGGCCCCGGGGTGCTCGTCCGGCGGGTGGTACGGCGGGTGGAAGCCGCCGCTCCGGGCGACGTGGTCGACGTCGACGGGGTGCTGCACCAGGCGTACCGGGCACCGGCCGCCGGTCCAAGCGAAATGTGCAGACAGCAAGATGAGCCGGTTATGGCGCCGCAGTATTCTGCCATTTCCGCGGGGTCATCCACCGCAGATCGAGTACGGTCGAACTCGGATTGTGACGATCTTCACCCGTTGAGGCCAGCGCCACAGCCGGGCAAGGACCGTGACGATCCGCCCGCAGTCTGGCTGGTGCGCCCGGACGGGCACCTGGCCGGGGCCTGCCGGACCGGTCACCCGGGTGGCGGCGCGGCACTGGTCGCCATCCTGCGCCGCGCGATGGCTGCTCCAACCGGGTGATGTAGCTGCCAGTTCCCGCCCTGGCCTTCGGGTGCGCGGGTACCCATGGCACGATTCATGGACGCTGTGACCCCCAGGATGCGATGAACCCCACTCGACGCTTCCCCCGATAGGGAGCCGGCATTGGCCGCCGATTCTTCGACGTTTCAACACGCCCTGTTGCTGTTGCGCACCGGTGACATGGACGGAGCCAGGCAGTGGCTCCAGATCGCCGCCAACGGTGGGCACGTCCGCGCCATGACCCTGTTGGGCCTGTACTACGCCGAGTTCGGTGACCAGCCCAGTGCGGTCCGGTGGCTGACGACCGCCGCCGAGACCGGTGAGCAGAGCGCGATGAACTTCCTCGGCGCGCTCTACGACGGCCAGGGGGACCTCGCCGCCGCGGTGCAGTGGTGGGGCCGGTCCGCCCAGCTGGGCAGCCCGGTGGCCATGTACAGCCTCGGTGAGCTGCTGATCAGCGCCGGCTACGTCCGGGACGGCGAGGGCTGGGTGCGCGCCGCGGCGGAGGCCGGCCATGGCCGGGCGCAGAGCCGCCTCGACGAGTTGGAGTCCCGTTCCACCGGATCCGAGCAGTACCCCGAGCCGGCGGCCGGGCCGCACCGGGACACCGCCTACGGCAGCCCGGCTGGCGGGCGGCGCCCGTCCAGGTTCGAGCGGGGGTACGGCTACCAGCCCGGCTACCAGGACCACGGCTGGCGCGACGGGTACCCGACGCAGCTGGCCGCGCTGAGGCAGGCTGCCTCCGGGCTGGTGGCCCGCTCGGGCTTGGCCGGGCCGGGGCTGGCCGGGCCGGGGCTGGCCGGGCCGGGCTACGGGCCCGCCGCCGGCTACCTCGACCCCGGCTTCGGCCCGCTGCACTGACCCGTCAGCCGGGCAGCCCCGGTCTGCGGCCCTGCATGGTCAGCGGCCCTGCGTGCGGCCCTGCATGACCACCGCCTGGTGACCGTCCCTGACCTGGAACGCGACCACGTCGTCCATCCGGAGGGCGACTCCTCCCGGTACCGTCACGTCCGGCTGCGCGCTGCGCCAGGACGACACCGGGAACTCCTTGCCGGTCCGGTCGGTGACCCACAGCGTGTAGACCTCGCTGCTGCCGGCATACCCCCAGTGGCAGGTAACCCGCACGGTGGTGCCCCAGGCCCAGGAGCTGAGCTGCACGGTGCCGTGCCCCGGGTGGTTGCCCACCGCCTGCAGTTCGACGGTGCGCCCCGGACGCGGCGGCGGGCCACCGGCGGTGAGGTGCTGGACCACCACGGTGCCCCCCGCGGCCAGCGACGCGGCAACCGCTCCGGTGACCAGGCCCACCCGCAGCCGGGCCCGCCGGCGCTCCCGGCGGATCTGCCGCACCAGCCCCGGTAACAGGGTCTCCGGCGGCTCCGGATCCAGGCCACCGTCCGGGGGCACCGCGGCAACCCGCTCGGCGGGCAACCGGGCCAGCAGCCCCGGCAGGCCGGCCAGGTCGCGCACACCCCCCGAGCAGGTGGGGCACTCATGCAGGTGCTCCTCGTACCGGTGCCGTTCCTCAGGCTCCAGCGCGCCGAGCACGTATGCCGCGTCATTGCGCGCGAACGGGCAGGTCACGCCGTCACCCCCATCTCCTCCAACGCCAGCTTGAGCGCCCGCAGCGCGTAGTGCGTACGCGACTTCACGGTGCCGGCCGGCACGCCGAGCCGGTCGGCCGCCTCGTTCACCGAGGCGCCGCGGTAGAAGCACTCGATGAGCACCTCCCGATGCGGCGCGGAGAGCCGGCGCAGGGCGTCGGCAACCAGCCAGGACTGCACGGCGCTGTCCGCAGTGTCCGGGCTGGCCACCTCGGGCAGGTCGTCGGTGACCACCTCCGGGCGCGCCTGGCGGGCTCGCCATTCGTCGATCAGGACGTTGCGTACCGTCCGGAGCAGCCAGCCGCGGGCCGATCCCCGGGTGGGGTCGAGCACCTCCGGGTGCCGCCAGGCACGCACCAGCGTCTCCTGCACCGCATCCTGCGCCCGGCCACAGTCACCGCCCGCCAGCCGGAGCGCGTAGGTCCACAGCGCCGGACCGTGCTCGTCGTGCAGCGCCCGCATCAACTCCGACCCGACGGTACGGTCGTTCCCCCACGGACCGGCCCTCCGGTCAGTCAGCGATCTCACCTCCTGCCCGTTACACGCTAGTCCCCGGGTCACGGTTCACATGAACCATCCGGCCGGCCCGTCCGTGAACACCGACATGAGATGGCTGCTGCGTGCTGTCGCGCTGGCCCTTGCCCTCGCCGCCGCCGCGGCCTGCGGGTCGACCCCGGACAGCGGCAGCGGAGGCGGCCCGGCGCCGTCCGACACCGGTCCGGTGATCACCATCAAGGACTTCGGGTACGGCC
>JBKOWA010000382.1:0-3002 GCA_046724155.1 Actinomycetota bacterium | reverse complement strand
TGTACCGGCACCGGCTGGAAGTTCGCTTGGGTTGTTCGGCCCTGTTGGGTTGTTCGGCCCTCTTGGGTTGTTCGGCACTGTTGGGCCCGAAACCGTGCGTCTCACCTCCCTCGGCAGTCACTGCCCGGCACCAGGTCGGCCCGCCAGGTACCGCCACGCGGCGTACCCTGGCCGACTCGCCCGGCATCGTGACCCCTGCCGTGATCAACGCACGCGGGCCCGGCATGCTTCCGGCGACCCCAGTCCAGTCTCACCCGTCCTGCGATCGTCGCGCCATCCCATGCCAGCATGAAGGGGGGCACGGGGTGGTACGGCAGGACATCGGCCACCCACGGCACCGCCTTTCCGGCACAGGATGTAAGTGGCTGGACACGGCACGTGGCGAGGGGTGTCGGCTGCCGCTGGACGAGGCGCCGCTGCTGAGGCAGCGCCGCTGGATGAGCCGCTGGATGAGACAGCATCGTTGGATGAGGTAAGGAGACCACGAGTCATGCGCGCCACCCACCTGGTTATCGCCGCCGCGGCTGCCCTCGCCCTGGCGGGTTGCGACGGGCCGGCGCACTCCGGCACACCGGAGACCTCCACGACCGCCTCACCGTCGGGTGCCAGCTCCCAGCCGGCGCCTCCCGTCACGGATTGGGGCCTGCCGGCGGACGCCTCCGCCGCGGCGCGTGCCGCCGGACTGCCGATGCTCGGTAAAGAGGAGCTCGCGGTGCACTACCACGCGCATCTCGACGTGCTGGTGGCCGGCCAGCCGGTGCCCGTCCCGGCCGGCATCGGCATCGACGAGGCGCGCCATCTGATCGCGCCGCTGCACACCCATGACGGCACCGGTGTCGTGCATATCGAGTCCGCGACCGACGTGCCGTTCACCCTCGGCCAGCTGTTCACCGAGTGGGGCCAGCCGCTGCGCAGCGACCAGGTCGGCCCGGTCGCCCTCGGTGGCGGCACGGTGCTCCGGGTCTACCGCAACGGCCAGGCCGTGACCGGTGACCCGGCCGCCCTGCGGCTGGCCGGTCACGACGAGATCGTGGTGTGGGTCGGCCCGGCCGGCGAGCAGCCGCAGGTGCCGGCCAGCTACGACTTCCTGCAGGGGGAATGACCGCCCGGCGTGTGATCGGGTGACCGCTGACCGCTGACCGCTGACCGCTGACCGCGCGGCGCCTGCCGGCAGCGGCGGCACGCTCCGGCAGGCGCCACGGCGACCCGGGAGACCCCTCGCGGCCGGACGGTACGGGGCGATCCGGCGGCTACGGGGCGACGACGAACGGCTGCATCATGTCGTTGTCCTCGTGTTCGACGATGTGGCAGTGGTGCACGTAGGTCTGCGGCGCGGTCACACCCTCCGGTAGCTCGAACCGGGCGCGGATCGTGGTGAAGTAGCCCGGGTTGGCCTTGGTGGTGTCCTTGAAGCCCCGCTCCTCGGGGGCCGCCGGCTGCATCGGCCCGGTCGCGAACGGGGTGGGGTCGCTGCCGCCGGGGACCCCGTCCGGCCCGCCGTAGGCGGCCACGTAGCCGGCGAGGTCGAACGGCGTCCGGCCGATGACCTGGTGGGTGAACAGGTGGGTGTGCATCGGGTGGGTGTCCGCGGTGGTGTTGACGTAGACCCAGTCCTCCACCGTCCCGACCGCCGGCGTCTCGGTCCCCGCGCCGAAGCGCACGCCGTTGAGGTTGAGGTACCAGGCCGCCGTCTCCGGGGCGACCTCGTTGAGGGTGATGTACCGGGTACGGGCGGGAGCCGGCAGGTCCGCGCGCCGGCCGGGCAGGCTCGCCGGGACCGTGGTCGGGCCCGGCTGGGTGACCGTCGTGCCGACCCGGAGCTGCAGCACCGCGGTCAGCGCCGGGGCCGGCGTCGACACCGGTGCCGGCGGCTTGCCGTTCTTCAACAGCACCGTCTTGCCGGCCAGGCCGCTGAAGTCGACGAGCACGTCGGCCCGCTCGGCCGGGGCGAGGACCAGCTGCCGCACCGGCACCGGCCGGTCCCACAGGCCCCCCTCGGCGCCGATCTGCCAGAACCGCGCCGAGCCGGCGTCCAGGTTGAGGATGCGGGCGTTGCAGCCGTTGAGGATCCGCAGCCGGTACATCCGCGGCTCGACCTCCAGGTACGGCCAGACCAGGCCGTTGACCAGCATCACGTCGCCGAAGTACTCGCCGATCCAGGTGACGCCGGCGATGGGGCTGGTCGGGTAGCGGAACGTGCCGTCGGCGTTGAACTGGCGGTCCTGGATGACCAGCGGGATCTCGTACGCCCCGCCGGGGATGCCGATCGGGTTGGGCTCCCCGCCGGTGTCGAACTCGTCGCGGACCAGGTAGGCGGCGGCCAGCCCGGCGAAGACGTTCAGGCGGGTGGTGCCGAGTCCGTGGTCGTGGAACCACTGCAGCGCGGCGGCGTTCTGCGGCGGCTGGTTGGGGTAGTGCACGGTCTGCGTCTGCCCGAAGCCGAAGCCGTCCGGGGTGACCGCCGGGTTGCCGTCGCTGGCAGCCGCCACGAACCCGCCGTGCAGGTGGGTCATCAGCCGCACCTCCCTGCCGTGCGGGGTGAGCCGGGTGTCGACCGGGATCCAGGCCGGGTAGGTGTCCGGCAGCTGGTTGGTGAAGCTGATGTCGAGCGGCGTGCCGCTGCGCGCGGCCACCACCATCCCGAACGAGCCGGCCTGGCCGGCCAGCCCGGACCCGTCGTCGTATGCCCACAGCGGCGTCGGCGGGAGCAGCGGATGCAGCCGCCGGGCGATCTGGACCTGGGTGAACGAGTACTGGTTGACGGCGCTCGGGCTCGCCACCACGAGACCCGCTCCCGGCAGCGGGAGCGCCTGGACGTACTTCTCCAGCTGGGCCCCCTGCTGCAGCCGGGCCCCGGCCGCGGCCTGCGCGACCCCGGGCCACACCGCCCTGGGCAGGGCCAGCGCGGCCCCCGCGCCCACCCCGTACCGCAGTAACGTACGGCGGCTGATATCTGTCATCTCTTCCCCCCGGGTAAGCCGGTTACCTGAGAACGCAGAAAC
>JBKOWA010000149.1:0-1529 GCA_046724155.1 Actinomycetota bacterium | reverse complement strand
GTACCAACCGGCCCAATACCAGCCGACACCGGGCCCGCCGACCCGGTCAGAGCCGGCCCGGTGCCAGCGGGAACCGGGCTGCCCGCCGACGCTGCCTCGCACAGCGCCCGCCGCACCGCGACCCGCACCTGGGCCACGGCCGGATCGGGACCGGTCACCGCTCAGGCGGAGGCGGCCGGGCGGATGCCGTGCACCCGCTCCACCCACGCCTCCGGCGCGTTCAGCTCGGACTTGCGGGGCAGCGTCTCGGCCGAGGTCCAGACCGTGTTGAAGCCCTCCATGCCCACCGCGCCGATCACCCCGCGGACGAAGGTGGCCCCCTCGGAGTACTGGCGCATCTTCACGTCGATGCCGAGCAGCCGGCGCAGCAGCCGGTCCAGCGGGCCGGTGCCCTGCCGGCGCCGCTGGAACTTCTCCCGGATGGTGGGCAGCGACGGGATCACGTCGGTGTCCACCGCGTCCATGACGTACTCCGCGTGGCCTTCGACCAGGCTCATGAACGCGGTGATCCGGTCCAGCACCTCGCGCTGCGCCGGGCTCTGCACCAGGGCGAGCAGGCCCTGCCCCGCGCCGGGCTGGCCACGCACCGCGTTGCCGAGCTCGCGCAGCGCGGCCGCCACCCGCTCCCGCAGCGCCTCCGGGTCCAGGTCGGTCGCCTCCACCAGCCGGGCGACCTCGTCGGTCAGGTGCCCGGACAGCCACGGCACCGCGGTGAACTGCACCCGGTGGGTGACCTCGTGCAGGCAGACCCACAGCCGGAAGTCCGTCGGGTCGACGCCCAGCGACCGCTCGGCCTCCACGATGTTCGGCGCAACCAGTAGCAGGGCGCCCCGCTCGCCGCCGAAGATCTCGTACTGGCCGAGCACCTTGCTGGACAGGAAGGCCAGCACGGCGCCGGCCTGCAGGCCGGTCATCCGCGGCCCGACGCTGGCGGCGAACCGGCCCGGCGGGCGGCGGTCGGTGAGCTTGTTGACCAGCGGGGTGAGCAGGTTCTGCAGGCCCTCCGCGTTCGCCGTCACCCAGGTCGAGCGGTCCACCACCCGGGGCGCCGGACCGGTGGCCGGGGCGGTCATGCCGGTGATCCGCTCGACGTGTCCGGTGGCGGCCTCGGCCAGCGCGCGCAGCTGGGCCACCGCGGCGTCCGCCTCGCTGCGCGTCACCTCGGGGCCGGGCCTGACGAGCCGGCGCGCGGTGCTGACGGCAAGCTCCCAGTCGACCATCCCGCCCGGTACGTCGTTGGCTGCGCCTTCGCTCATACAGCCACCGTACGCTGCGGTAACTTCCCCCGCCGCGGCAGCGGCGGGCGTGGCCGGCACGCTAACCCAGCCGGGCGAGCGCGGCAGCGGCGGCGTCCAGGGCCGTCTCGGCGTCCCGCACGCTCGGCGCCTGGTCGGCCAGGAAGGCGAACGCCAACAGCCGGCCGCCGGCCGCCTGCACCACGCCGGCCAGGCAGCTCACCCCGGTCAGCGTGCCGGTCTTGGCCCGCACCGAACCGGCCGCGACCGCTGCCGGCCCGGCGCGGTACCGGT
>JBKOWA010000372.1:0-5954 GCA_046724155.1 Actinomycetota bacterium | reverse complement strand
CGCCAGCGCCGGGTTGGCCCGGGCCAGCTCCACATCAACGACCAGCGGCACATCGCGGGGCGTGAAGATGAACGGCCGCAACGGCAGGCTGAGCCCCTCGCCTTCGAACATGCCCCGGTATCGCCGGGCGATCGCCGGATCGGGACAGTAGACCACCAACGCCGCGTTGACCGTCAGCTCCGCCTCCAACTGAGCCACATAGAGCTTCCACATCCACCGTTTGGTGGGATCCCAGCCGCGTTGGACCTCCAGCACCACCGCCAGCACCGGCTCGTCGGCCGCGTCGCAGTACAGCAGCATGCCGTCGGCGTGGTAGGTACGCGGGACCAGCACCCGCACGTCGGTGGGCCGCGCCCGGGCGTGGTGGTAGTCCGGCACCTTGACATCGAACAGGTGCGCCAACAGCCACGTCACCAGATCCGGATCCAGCTTGGCCAACGCGATCGGCGTCTCATGCTCCCCACTCGGCATGGCGCCACCATACGAGCGGGGTACGACAACGTCCGGCGGTAACGCCATGCGGTGACGCATCCGGCGGGCCCGGTACCGTAACGGGCTGTGCATGCGATCGAGATCACCCGACCGGGTGACGCCGACGTGCTCAGGATGGTGCGGCGCGCCGACCCCGCCGCAGGCGCCGGGGATGTCCTGCTCCGGGTGGCCGCGGCCACGGTCAACCCGACCGACATCGCCCAGTCGGACGGCGTCCGCACGTGCGCACTCGCCGCCTTGGCCGCCTACGGTGCCCGCCGCCCGGTCCGCCGCGGTGACCACCTCGGCTGAGGTCCGGACGAGCCCCGAGCTGCGCCGCCGGACCGGTGAATCGGGGGTACCAACTGCCATCACTGCAGCAAGATCAAGATGAAGGCTCACGAAGCTGGTTGTCGATCTGGTGCGTGACGAGCAGGCCGGCCACCCCGAACTCCTCGGCCACCATCTCGATGTCTTCGACCGGCGCCTTCACAGCGTGCGCGCCAAGCAGCTGCCGTATCCCGGCCGCCGGCGCGAGCAGCTCCGCGGCAAAGGCGCGACCTGCCCGCTGGGACGCCGAGCGCCCGGTGGTGAGCAGGAATGCCATCGACTCGGTGGCATGGGCGGCGTGCCACAGCGCCCGCGCTGCCGCGAACCTGCCGCCCGCCGGGGACGCCAGCGTGGTGGCGATGGCCGCACCGTCGCGGAACCGCCGTCCGGCGGCGACAAAAGACGCATGCCTGGGAACCGAGACGGTTCCGATCGGGCCGATGTCCGGAAACGACGTGGTCGGGCCGAGAGCTAGCGCTTGGCGAAGGCTGCGGGCCGCGCTGTACCCGACCTCCCAGGGCCGCAGGTCGGAACCGCTGGCCGCGCTGACCGCCTCGTCCACAGCCGAGAGCGGGAAAGCGGCCTTCCCGCGGCCACGGTCGAGCACGCTCGCCAACGCACTATCCACCCACACCGCCGCCTCAGCCAGTGCCGCCGCCGGCGCCGAGTCAAAGAAGTCGGCCCGAATAGGCTGCTCGACGGCCTCGAAGACGGCGTTGATCTCGTCGGCCAGATCCACTCCTTCGGAGAACGGGTCCAACCCCAGCCTGGCCGCCACGGTGCAGAACTCCGCCTCCTCGGCGTCCAGCGACTGCAACGCCCGCCACTCCTGGTGGAGCGGAGTCTCCCGTACCCCCTCCTCGTCCAGCCGGGTGATGACCGTCTCGACGACGCCGGACAGCGCATTCTGCACGTCGGCCGTGTCGAGGACGCGCGAGCCGTGGCTCAGAAACCGGAGCCGGGTGGGGCCGGGCGGGCTGCCCCCCGACCAGCGGACCATGGTGAAGTCGCCCTCGGGCAGAAACTCGCAACTGGGCCAGAGGAACCCGTCACCGGCTGCCCGCAGGTTCCGTCTGGCGGACCGCGCCGGCGCGGCGTCATCTCGGCCGTCATAGCTGAGCGACCACCAGTTGAACGCAATCCATTCAGCCACCGGGTACATCGACAGCGAACATCCGTGCCGGACGCTCTGCGTGGTCGGGTCCTCGGCGAGCGTAAGGCACTCCCCGTCCACCCACAGCTCGAACCGGCACCACGTTGCCCGGAGGTCCGGAGCGCGAACCGCGGCGTCGACCGGCTCCCAGTCAATACTGAACCGTAGCGGGGCAGTCACGTCGCGATGACCTGCGGCAATTCGCCCACCGCCGTACCTCATCCCTTGTAGGTGCCCTGAACGCTGTTCACGAGCCTCGCTTCATACCACGTGCCTCGACCTCGGCCCACACGTTAAATCTCGACCCACACGTAACGCGGGGAATCACCGCGTCGAGCATCCCATAGCGGGCAACGAAGTTTAGCCGCTATGGGGTAGGTCAGCGGCGGCGGACTCCGGCGGCCAGCTCGGTGGCGAGGGCGGCGGCGGCGGCTACGCCGGTGGGCTCGTCCTGGGCGTCCAGCAGGCGGCGGACGAACGCCGAGCCGACGATCACGCCGTCGGCGTAGGCCGCCACCTCGGCCGCCTGGGCGCCGGTGCCCACCCCGAGGCCGACCGCGACCGGGGTGCTGGTGGCGGCGCGGACCCGGGCCACCAGGTCCGGCGCGCGACCGCTGACCCGGTCCCGGGCCCCGGTCACGCCCATGGTGGAGGCCGCGTAGACGAAGCCGCGGCACAGGCCGGTGATCCGGGCGATCCGGGCGTCGGTCGAGCTGGGCGCCACCAGGAACACCGGGTCCAGGCCGTGCTCGGCCGTGGCGGCCAGCCAGCCGCCGGCCTCCTCGGGGGTGAGGTCCGGGGTGATCACGCCGGCCCCGCCGGCCGCCGCCAGGTCCGCGGCGAACCGATCCACCCCGTACTGCTCCACCGGGTTCCAGTACGTCATGACCAGCACCGGGGCACCGGTCGCGGCCACCGCCCGCACGGTACGCAGCACGTCGGCGATCCGGATCCCGCCGGCCAGCGCCCGGTCCACCGCCGCCTGGATGGTCGGCCCGTCCATCAGCGGGTCGGAGTACGGCAGGCCGACCTCGACCACGTCCACCCCGGCGCGCACCATCGCGGTCAGCGCGTCCACGGCGCCCTGGTAGGACGGGAAGCCGGCGGGCAGGTAGCCGACCAGCGCGGCGCGGCCCTCGGCCTGCGCCGCGGCGAAGGTGTCCGCCAGCGGACTCGCGGCTGCCGCGCTCGCGGGCTCGCTGCCGCGGTCACTCGCGGGGCCGGTTGGCTTCGCTCGCACGCCGGCTGCCGTGCCCGTCGGCCCACTCGCCCGCCCGGTCACGGCGTGCCGCCGAGCAGGCCGAAGTAGCGGGCCGCGGTGTCCATGTCCTTGTCGCCCCGGCCCGAGACACACACCAGGATCACCGGCTCCCGGCCCAGCTCGGCACGCAGCTGCGGGCCGAGCTGGAGCGCCCCGTGGAACGCGTGCGCGGTCTCGATCGCCGGGATGATGCCCTCGGTCCGGCTGACCAGGGCCAGCGCCTGCATCGCCTCGTCGTCGGTCACCGGGCGGTACTGCGTCCGGCCGGAGTCGCCCAGCCAGGCGTGCTCCGGGCCCACCCCCGGGTAGTCCAGCCCGGCCGAGATCGAGTGCGTCTCGAGCGTCTGCCCGTCCGCATCCTGCAGCAGGTACGTGCGCATGCCGTGCAGCACGCCCGGCCGGCCGGCGGCCATGGTGGCCGCGTGCCGCCCGGTCTCCACCCCGGCCCCGGCCGCCTCGAAACCCACCAGCCGGACCCCCTCGTCCGGGACGAACGCGTGGAAGATCCCCATCGCGTTGGACCCGCCGCCGACGCAGGCCACCACCGCGTCCGGCAGCCGGCCGAGGCGCTCCAGCACCTGCGCCCTGGCCTCGACCCCGATCACCCGCTGCAGGTCGCGCACCAGCATCGGGAACGGGTGCGGCCCCATCACCGAGCCGATCACGTAGTGGGTGGACTCGACGTTGGTCACCCAGTCCCGCATCGCCTCGTTGATGGCGTCCTTCAGGGTGCGGCTGCCGGTGGTCACCGGCACCACCTCAGCGCCCAGCATCCGCATCCGCGCCACGTTCAGCGCCTGCCGGATGGTGTCCACCTCGCCCATGTAGACGCAGCAGTCCAGCCCGAGGGCGGCGCACGCGGTCGCGGTGGCCACCCCGTGCTGACCCGCGCCGGTCTCGGCGATCACCCGGGTCTTGCCCATCGAGCGGGCCAGCAGCGCCTGCCCGAGCGCGTTGTTCAGCTTGTGCGAGCCGGTGTGCGCCAGGTCCTCCCGCTTGAGCAGCAGCCGGGCACCGGTGTGTGCGGACAGCCGGGGCGCCTCGGACAGCGCGGTCGGCCGGCCGACGTAGCTGGCCAGCAGCCGGGCCAGCTCGCCGGTGAACCCGGCGTCGGTGCGGGCCTTGTCGTACGCCCGCTCCAACTCGTCCAGCGCGGCCATCAGCGCCTCGGGCACGAACCGCCCGCCGTACCGCCCGAAGTGCCCCGCCGCGTCCGGCAAGCTCACTGTCGCATCACCTCCTGCCTAGCGTCACCCCTGTGATCTGGACCCAGGCCCCGCGTGGCCCCGCGGGCGCGTCCGGCGAACCCGACGCGAAGCGGTTCCGCTGTCCGCACAACCTCCTGCCCGGGCGCTGCCACAGCGATCTGGACCCAGCCCCGCGGGCGCGGACGGCGAAGCCGACGCGCCGTACCTGTCATCGGGCCGGGCGCGGGGTGGCGGGGTGCGAGCCGGCCGTGACCAGGTCGGCGACCGCCTGCCGCGGGTTGCCCTGCCGGACCAGGGTCTCCCCCACCAGCACCGCGTCCGCGCCGCACGAGGCGTACCCGATCAGGTCGTGCGGGCGCCGAACCCCGGACTCGGCGACCTTCAGCACGCTGCTCGGCAGGCCGGGGGCGATCCGCTCGAAGACCGTGCGATCCACCTCGAGGGTGCGCAGGCTGCGCGCGTTCACCCCGATCACCTGGGCACCCGCCTCGAGGGCCCGGTCCGCCTCGTCCTCGGTGTGCACCTCGACCAGCGCCGTCATGCCGAGCGACTCGATCCGGTCGAGCAGGCCGACCAGCGCGTTCTGCTCCAAGGCGGCGACGATCAGCAGCACCAGGTCCGCACCGTGCAGCCGGGCCTCGTGCACCTGGTAGGGCGTGACCACGAAGTCCTTGCGCAGCAGCGGCACGCCCACGGCCGCCCGGACCGCGTCGAAGTCGGCCAACGACCCGCCGAACCGCCGGCTCTCGGTCAGCACGCTGATGCACCGGGCCCCGCCCGCCTGGTACTCCGCGGCCAGCCACGCCGGATCCGGAATCTCCGACAGCCGGCCGGCAGACGGGCTGGACCGCTTCACCTCCGCGATCACGCCGACACCGGGGGCACGCAACGCGGCCATCGTGTCCTTGGCCGGCGGCGTGGCAGCGGCAAGCCGGCGCACCTCGTCGAGCGGTAGCTCCGCCTCACGTTCGGCCAGGTCGGAGCGCACCCCGACGAGGATGTCGTCCAGGACGCTCACCGGACCACCTCGCTGCCGCCCGGCATCCGCGCCGGCGTTGCTGCTGCCCCCATTCCGTTGCTCCCGCGGGCTCCGACCCGGGCCGCCTCGCCGGCCCTCGGTGTCCGCGCTCGTGTGACTGCAGTATCGATCGGCTCGCTCGCAAACTCGCTCACGGACGCCACCCTTCGCTCCCAGTCCGCTGCGCGTCGCGGCTCATGCTAGTCAGCGCCGCTTGAGGCCCGGCCGCGGGGTGCATTCGGATCGGCACGGTGGGTTGGTGGAGGTGGCTCGTCCGGGGTAGCCGGACGGTGAAGCATGCGCCGCCCTCGGGGGCCCGGCCGACCTCGGCGGTGCCGCCCAGCCGGGTGACCAGCCCGTGCACCAGGGCCAGCCCCAGGCCGGTGCCGACCCGGCGCACGCCGCGATAGCGCTGGTAGAGCACGGACCGCTCGAACGCTACCCGGCAGTCGTCCGGGGTCAGCCCGGGGCCGCCGTCGCGCACCTGCAGGACCGCGGTGCGCCCTCCGGAAT
>JBKOWA010000422.1:0-5195 GCA_046724155.1 Actinomycetota bacterium | reverse complement strand
GGATGGCCCACAGCCACGGCAGCGCCGTCGGCGCGATCAGCAGGCCCAGCGCCCCGGCAAGCTCCAGCCCGACGAGCCCCACGAGCCACCAGGACTGCCCGGGGCGGCGCATCGCCAACGGCACGATCACCATGGTGGTCGGGAATGCGGACACAGCCAGCAGTCCCAGGAGCAGTCCCGCGGTGGCACGACTGATCCCCTCGCTGACGAGCAGTTCGGCCGCCCACCCAATCACCACGTAGGAGGCCGCCGCCTGCAGCCCGAAGAACAGGGTGATCATCCAGGCGAGCGGGCTGCGCAGCAGCGAACGACCCTCGGTGTCCGTGACCCGACCGGTGCTTCCCGGCCCGGCACGACGCATCCACTCACCCCAGACCAGCAGCGCGGCCACAGCGAGCAGTGCCCACGCGGCCAGCGTGACACGCCAGCCACCGAGCAGGTGCTCCAACCACGGGGTCGCCGCGGCGCCCGTACCACCTCCCGCCATGAGGGCCGCCGTGTACACCGCGGTGCCCATGCCGACCCGGTCCGGGAACGCCTGCTTGACCACCACCGGGATGAGCACGTTGCCGATGGCGATACCCGCCGCCGCGACGAACGTGCCGCTCAGCAACACCCACTGCCCGCCCAGCACCCGCAGCACGAGCCCGGCGGTGAGCACCATCAGGGCGAGCGCCACTGCCCGGCCCAGCCCGAGCCGGCGCGCCAACGGCGGCGCGGCCGCGGCGGCCACGCCGAAACAAATGGTGGGCACCGCGGTCAACACGCCAGCCCATGCCTCGGAGGCGCCCAACGCGGTGCGCACCTCGCCGAGCAACGGGCCCACGCTGGTGATCGCGGGACGCAGGTTCGCCGCCGCGAGCGCGACGCCCATGAGGAGAAGCGGTGTCCCGACCAGGACGGCAGCCTTTGTCCGGGCCACCACTGGCGCGACAGTTTGCTCTTGCGCAGTCATAGTGTGGTCTCCTGCAGCTCTGAAACGTCCCACTGAAGGTGGAGCTCCTCGAATCCGCGAGCGATCACCAGCCGTTCGCGGACGCGCGAGCCCGTCGGTCCCAGACGGAGTCCGGGAAGGCGGTCGAAAAGCAGCGGAATGGCGATCCGCAGTTGAAGCCGTGCCAGGGACGCGCCAAGACACGCATGGATGCCGCGGCCGAAAGCCAGCATGTGCCGGCCGGGCCTCGGCCTGATGACGAACTGGTCCGGCTCGGCGATCACGCGCTCGTCCCGGTTCGCGGAGCCCCAGTGCACCATCACCCGGTCCCCGGGCCGCAGTCGCCTGCCGCCGAGCTCGGTCTCCTTCGTCACGGTGCGGAAAAGGCCCTGGACCGGCGACTCGAACCGCAGGGTCTCCTCGACCATCGCCTCGGCCGTCTCCTCGCCCTCGCGCAGTGCCGCGAGCTGACGCGGATTGTCCAGCAGCGTGACCAGGCCGTTCCCGATGGCTCGGGTGACCGTGACGTGCCCCGCGATGATCAGGTTCATCACGATCCGCATGAGTTCCACGGTGTCGAGGGAGTTCTCACCGCGAGCCTCCACCAGGGACGAGATGAGCCCGTCGTCGCGGACAGCACCGGCGTCCTGCAGCATCGCCAGCACGTAGTGCTGCATGGCGACGACGTGACGGGCCCACTCGACCCGCTCGCCCGCCCGCCCCGTACCGACGGACAGTCTGAGCCAGCTGTGGCTCCACTGGCGCAGTCGTGGCACGTGGTCGGACGGGACCCCGAGGATCCGCGCCATCACCGTCAACGGCAGGGGCCACGCGTAGTTCTCGATGATGTCGGCGGACCCGGCGGCCGCGAACCGTCCGATCAGATCGTCCGCGGCCGCCCTGACGAAGGGCTCCAGCTCGGCCACCCTCCTGGGCGTGAAGACCCGGTTCACCGCCACGCGCAGCCGGGCGTGCTCCTCGCCGTCGCTTTCGGTCAGGTTCGGCGTCAGCGACCAGCCCTCGGCCAGGACCTGCTTGACCTCGTCGGATTCGGGCCCCGTGCTCAGCCGCACCGCGCTCTCCGACGAATACGTCTCCGGGTCGTGCACCACACGCACCACGTCGTCATGCCGGCTGACGACCCATACGTTCATCTCCCCGTCATGCTGCACCGGGCACTCGGCCCGCATTCGCGCATACGTCGGGTACGGGTCGGACAGTTGGCTGTCGGATATGAGATCGAACTCCGGCACGGTCATCGAAGACGCTCCGAACGTGGCAGGTCATCCGGCGAACACCGCGCGGGCCGAGGTTTAACACACATCGGTTCTCCCTCCGTTCTCGGGACTGCCGGCGTCAGTCGGCCACGGACACTGCGGGCACGGCGACGCTCAGGTGCCTGTGCTCGGCGGCCCGCAGCTGGGTCACGCCGTCGCGGCCCAGGCCGGCGCGATCCGTCCCCGCGATGCGGATCCGAGGCACCGTTGACTCGGAAACAAAGGCGTCGTGCACGCTCTGGGTGGCCTCGGCCAGGCCGTTCTCCCCTGTCAGCACGCTGAGTTTGTTGGACGTGACAAGGAGGTCCGTACGCGCGGCGCCCACCGACCGCAGGGCTTCGAGCAGCCTCAGCGGCGAGTCGGACCGCTGGCCGATGCCGAGGCCGACGACCGAGAGCCTGGCCAGGTTCGAGGTCCAGTGCACCTCGTCGAGGCGGGTTCTCCGCTCGGCGCCGGCCAGCAGCGCACGCGCCTCGTCCACGTTGTCCGCGGGCAGCGTGATCGCGACGTCGCTGGCGTCCTCTGTTCCGAGGTTGCCGTATCGGCGTAGCTCCACCTCGATGCCGTGTTCGGCGAACCTGCGCAGGATCCGCACGGCGTGGTCCGCGGTGATCCGCCGCAGCACGCAGCGCACGAGGCCGGCGTGGCTGGCCACCCCGGCGATCGCGGGCACGTCCCTGGTGGGCGTCCAGGAGTCGCCGGACGCCCGCGTCGCGGCGCTGCGGCGATGCCCGACCCAGGTCTCCGGCCCGGAGGCGGTGCGGTTGGAACGCACCTTCAGGTCCACGCAGTGGGTCCGCGCGTGGTCCACGGAGTCCGAGGCGAGCACCTTCGCGCCGCTCAACGCGAGCTCGGCCATTTCCTCGTACAGAAGGGCGGTGTGATGCCGGGCGCCGACGACCTGCCGGGGGTCGGCGGTGTAGACGCCCGCGACGTCGGTGACGATCTCGCAGTAGTCGGCGCCGAGCGCCGCGGCCAGGGCCACGCCGGTGGTGTCCGACCCGCCACGCCCGAGGGTGGTGCGGGCTCCTCCGATGCCCGCCTCACCCTGGAAGCCTGCGACGACGGGGACCGTACCTTTCCGGAGGTCTTCCCGCAGTCGCTGCGGGTCCACCTGCTCGATCGTGGCCCGGCCGTGGTGATGGTCCGTACGGATTCCCGCATCGGCACCGCTGAACGACCTGCTGGCGACTCCCAGGTGGTTCAGTGCGATCGACAGCAGCGCGGAGGACGCGGCCTCGCCCGTGCAGAGCAGGGCGTCGAGCTCACCGGGATCGGGGCGGTCCGACACCGCCGACGCCAGGCGGAGCAGTTCGTCGGTGCCGGCGCCCATGGCGGACACGACCGCCACGACCTCGTGCCCCTCCGCCCGCGCCGCGGCGATCTGCCGTGCCGCTTCGACGACCCTCTCCGGTGTGCCGACTGAGGTCCCGCCGTACTTTTGCACAACTAGCGCCATCTGACGCACTCTCTTCCTTCAGAAATGAAAGGGCCGTGGTCGAGCGCCGCAATGACCTTCCTCGGAAGAACACCTGAGTCGGCTCGGGCCTACTGCTCGTGCAGGAACTCGCGGATCGCGTATCCCACATGCCGCTGGTCGGTCATGGTGTGGCCGAGGATGACGTCGCCCTTGCGGAGCTCGGTGAAGTTGTGCACGCTCCCAGCCGGCCCGAGTGCCCGGACGTGCCAGTCGTCCTGCCCCACCATGTCGACGAGCTGCCCAGTGGCGGTGCGGGCCTCGATCCGCAGCATGGGACGGGTTTCCATCTTGATCCGGCAGACGATCACCCGCCGCACGCCACCGTCCGTGCTGACGGCCAGGATCTCCGAACCGCACCGCAGCTCGGACAGGTAACGGGTTCGGTTCCCCGGCGTGAGGGTGTAGGAGGACAGCGCCGCCGCGTTCACGCGGAACGGCCGGGTCGGCATGTACGGCAGCGGGTGGGTCTCGCTGCTGACCAGCATCAGGCCGGTCGAGTACGAGCCGACCAGGATGCCCTCGTTCGGGTTGAGGTGCGAGCAGGTGTCCACGCACACCCGGTCGCCGAGCCCGAGGTGGGTCAGCTCGACGATCTCCAGCTCCTCCAGGTGCAGCGACTCGGCCTCGCCCTGGCACAACCGCACCAGCTCGGTGGCGTCACCGACCCGCCGCGGCGTGAGCAGGACACCGTCCGAGCCACGCTCCAGGACGCCGGTGGTGACCATCGCGTCCTCGATGTCCGTCACGGCGGTGACGATCGTGCCCTTGGCCCGGTCGGCGGCCGCCAGCAGGATCTCCAGCGGGATCTTGCTGGGGTCCTGGAGGAACTCGACCAGGGTCAGCTCTGCCTGGTTCGCGACCTCGCAGGCCAGGCTGAGCGTCTGCTCGTCCACCACCCGGACCAGTACGCCGGTGCCCAGGCCGGGCCGTACTCCCTCGAACTTCTCGGCGATGCCATGCTCGGCGACCAGGATGTCCACCGTGTCGATGAGCCGCTCGATCAGCGGCGTTGGCGTCTCCCCGGTGATGATGGCGGCCTTCTGCAGGGTCGGGGGGACCTTGTCCGCCAGGTCGGGGTCGTCCAGCACGACGGCCGCGACGCCGATGTGCGTGCTCTCCTCGATGGCGGCGGCCGCCAGCTCTCCGGCACAGCCACGAAGATCGATCCATGCGGATTTCATGTTCGCACCTCTGTCAGTGGGGGGACGTTGTCTGTCAGGCCACGATCGCTCTGGTCGGGGATCCGCCCAGTGGCACCAGAAGCTCGCGCGACCCGCGTACGGCATGGACTCGCTGCCCGACCGACCGGGCCAGCCGCCCGGGGTCCTGGGCGGAGAAGATGTTGCGCCCGACCGCGACGCCGTGGACGCCGGACTGCATCGTGGTCTCGATCAGGTCGAGGAACTTCTCGGTGTCGCCGAGCACGCTCCCGCCGGCGGTTACCACCGGGATGGGGCTTGACTCGACGACCTGGCGCATCGTTTCGGGGGAACCGGTGTACGGG
>JBKOWA010000077.1:0-4496 GCA_046724155.1 Actinomycetota bacterium | reverse complement strand
CCGGCCAGGTCCGAGCCGACCACGTGGTACGGCAGGTCGTGCCGGGCGGCCAGCGGGGACAGCTTCCCGTACCGCTTCAGGAAGCTGAACGTCGACACCGGCTCGAAGATCGAGGTCCAGACCGTGTTGTAGTTGATCGCGCTGGCCAGCACCGCGACCAGCGCCTCGCCCGGGCCGAGGTCCGGGGTCGGCACCTCCTCCAGGTGCAGCGACTTGCGCGGGTCTTTCTCCCGGGCCGGCAGGCCCTCGAACATGCCGGCCTCGTCCCGGCGCACCACCATCCCGGCGTAGTGCTCGGGGACCGGCAGCTTGGCCAGCTCGTCGTGCGAGTCGGCGAGGATGGCGTCGAGGATCTGCTGCACGGCGGGCCTCCTGGCGGGCATCGGGCGGTAGGGTCAGGTTACCTGTCAGTAACGAACGGGCGTAGCCGGGGTGAGCGGTCACACCGCGGCTGGGTCAGGCCTGGCCGTGTGCGGCGCCGGCAGCCGGCTCGACCAGCTCGACGAGCACCCCGCCGGCGTCCTTGGGGTGGACGAAGTTGACCCGGGACCCGGCGGTGCCCCGGCGCGGCCGGTCATACAGCAGCCGGATGCCGCGCTCGCGCAGCCCCGTGGAAACCGCGTCCAGGTCGTCCACCCGGTAGGCGAGCTGCTGGATCCCCGGGCCGCGGGTGTCGAGGAACTTGGCGATCGTCGAGGTCGGCGTCAGCGGGGCGAGCAGCTGGATGCACGAGCCCGACTCGCCGACGGCGAGCATCGCCTCGCGCACGCCCTGCTCCTCGTTCACCTCCTCGTGTACGACCCGCATGCCGAAGGTGGCGAGGTAGAACTCCTTGGCCGCGTCGAGATCCGGGACGGCGATGCCGACGTGGTCGATGGCGGTGAACATGGCGTGCACGGTAACCGGCCGGCGCCGCCGGTGACCGGTCCGTGGGGTCGCCGGTGCGCGGTCTCACAGCCGGGCCGGCCGGTGGCCGGTCTCACGCCTGCTTACGCCTGGCGGCGGGGCGCCGGTGGGTATCCTGGCCGCAAATGCCACCGAAATTTCCGCCCCAGGAGGCCCCTGCCATGGCCGGTTCAGTGATCGTCAGCGGCGCCCGTACCCCGATGGGACGCCTGCTCGGATCCCTGAAGGACTTCTCCGGTGCCGACCTCGGCGGTTTCGCGATCAAGGGCGCGCTGGAGCGCGCCGGGCTGCTCGCCGACCAGGTGCAGTACGTGATCATGGGGCAGGTGCTGCAGGCCGGTGCCGGGCAGATCCCGTCCCGGCAGGCCGCGGTCAAGGCCGGCATCCCGATGAGCGTGCCCTCGCTGACCATCAACAAGGTGTGCCTGTCCGGCCTGGACGCGATCGCGTTGGCCGACCAGCTGATCCGGGCCGGTGAGTTCGACATCATCGTGGCCGGCGGCATGGAGTCGATGACCAACGCGCCGCACCTGCTGCCCAAGTCGCGGGCCGGGTACAAGTACGGCGCGGTCGAGGTGCTGGACTCGATGGCCCTCGACGGGCTGACCGACGCGTTCGACCACATCCCGATGGGCGAGTCCACCGAGCGCTACACCGCCAAGCTGGGCATCGGCCGCCAGGCGCAGGACGAGTTCTCGGCCCGCTCGCACCAGCGCGCCGCGCAGGCCACCAAGAACGGTCTGTACGACGAGGAGATCGTGCCGGTCGAGATCCCGCAGCGTAAGGGCGACCCGGTGCTGTTCAGCACCGACGAGGGGATCCGCGCGGACACCACCGCGGAGGTGCTGGCCAAGCTGCGGCCGGCGTTCAGCCGGGACGGCACGATCACCGCCGGCTCGTCCTCGCCGATCTCCGACGGCGCGGCCGCGGTCGTGGTGATGTCCCGGGCCAAGGCGGAGCAGCTCGGCATGCCGGTGCTGGCCGAGATCGGCGCGCACGGCAACGTCGCCGGCCCGGACAACTCGCTGCTGTCGCAGCCGGCCAACGCGATCAAGCACGCGCTGGCGAAGGGTGGCCTGGCGGTCGGCGACCTGGACCTGATCGAGATCAACGAGGCGTTCGCCTCGGTGGGCCTGCAGTCGATGGCGGACCTCGGTGTCGGGCCGGACATGGTGAACGTCAACGGCGGTGCGATCGCGCTGGGCCACCCGATCGGGATGAGCGGCGCCCGGATCGCGCTGCACCTGGCCCTGGAGCTGAAGCGGCGCGGCGGCGGCACCGGCGCGGCGGCGCTGTGCGGCGGTGGCGGCCAGGGCGACGCGCTGATCCTCAAGGTCGGCTGATAGGTACGCGGGCGGCGCTCGCGCGCCCGCCGCGTGGTTGGGTCCAGAACGGCCGCGTGGCGGCGGTTCAGAACGGCCGCGTGGCAGCGGCGGTCGGCGAACGGAGGCGGCCGAATTGAGGGAGGAGGCACCGGGGGCTGGCGCGGGCACCTCGACCCGGCGTGCGGTCGATGTGCCGGCGCTGGTGGCCCGCGCCCGTGAGGGTGACGCGCGGTCGGTGGCGCGGCTGATCTCGCTGGTGGAGCGGGCCAGCCCGCGGCTGCGGGAGGTGGCCCAGGCGCTGGCCCCGCACACCGGCGGTGCCCAGGTGGTCGGCCTGACCGGCTCGCCCGGTGTCGGCAAGTCGACATCCACGTCCGCGATGGTGGCCGCCTACCGGGCCGCGGGCCGGCGGGTCGGCGTGCTCGCGGTGGACCCGTCCTCGCCGTTCTCCGGGGGAGCGCTGCTCGGCGACCGGGTACGGATGCAGGACCACGCCACCGACTCCGGCGTGTTCATCCGGTCGATGGCCTCGCGGGGGCACCTCGGCGGGCTGTCCTGGGCCACCCCGCAGGCGCTGCGGGTGCTGGACGCGGCCGGCTGCGACGTGGTGCTGGTGGAGACCGTCGGGGTCGGCCAGGCCGAGGTGGAGGTCGCCTCGCTGGCCGACACCACGCTGGTGCTGCTCGCCCCGGGCATGGGCGACGGGATCCAGGCGGCCAAGGCGGGCATCCTGGAGGTCGCCGACGTGTTCGTGGTGAACAAGGCCGACCGCGAGGGCGCCGACCAGGCGGTCCGGGACCTGCGTTACATGCTCTCCCTGGGCGGCCGGCACTCCGAGCCCGGCGCCTGGCGGCCGCCCATCATCCGGACGGTCGCCTCCCGGGGCGAGGGCGTCGAGGAGGTCGTCGCCGCGGTCGACCGGCACCGGGAGTGGATGGAGGGCTGCGGCGAGCTGCGCCGCCGGCGGCAGGCCCGGGCGGCCGGTGAGATCGAGGCCATCGCGCTGGCGGCGCTGCGGGAGAAGATGGACGAGGTGCACGGCTCGGCCGCGCTGCAGGCCCAGGCCGAGAAGGTGGCCAACGGCGAGATCGACCCCTACGCGGCCGCCGACGCCCTGGTGGACGCCGTCACCGGCTGAGTCCGGCTCCCGTGGGTGCAGGTCCGGCTGCACGCCGATGCCGGTTGACAGTGTACGCCTACTAGGCACACACTTGGGTTATGACTGCTGTTAAGGACTCCCGGATCGCGGTGCGTCTGTCGTCTGAGCAGGCCGCGCTCATCCGGCACGCCGCCGAGATCGAGGGCACCAGCATCACCGAGTTCACCGTCGAAGCTGCGGTGTCCCGGGCGCGCGACATGCTGACCGACCGGCGACTGTTCCTGCTCGACGATGCCGCGTGGACGGAGTTCTTGGCGCTCCTTGACCGGCCCGTCGTCCACAAGCCCAGGCTGGAGCAGCTTTTCGCCAGCGAGTCGATCTTCGAGTGAGAAGATACTCAACACCGCGGCCGATCACCGCCGATGACGTTGTCACCGGCTTCGACTGCGGCGAGCCGAGCCTGAACGACTGGCTGCGTCGGCGAGCGTTGGCCAATCAGGCCAGTGGTGCATCACGGTGCTTTGTCACCAGCCGAGACGGCACCGTTGCGGGATATTATGCGTTGGCCACCGGTAGCGTGCAGCGCGTCGCGGCCAGCCCGCGCATCGCGCGGAGCATGCCCGAGCCGATACCGGTGATCCTGCTCGGCCGGCTTGCCGTAGACCTCAAGGAGCAGGGTCACGGCCTTGGCGCTCATCTGCTCCGAGATGTGATCGCCCGCACCGTCCAGGTAGCCGACAGCGTCGGCGTTCGAGCATTGCTGGTACACGCCCTCAACGAGCGTGCCCGCGCCTTCTGCCTCCGCTATGACTTCGAGCCTTCACCCATCGACCCGCTGCAGCTGATGCTGTTGCTGAAGGATGCGCGGGCGATCGTCCGAGCACAGTCCTGAATTCGGTTCGAAACGCAACGGGCAGCCTGGTCTTACTGCGCGCCGGGAACCATGTATGTCCGCTGTTGCTGGGTTCCAGCCCGGTTCCTGTGAGTTCTTGTTAGTTCTTGCAGATCTGTTCGTACGGCTGGCTGGGCGGGAGGTATTGGGACCACTCTTCTTTCGTGAGGCCACGGCCTACGGCGTTACAGATCGTCTCGATCTGTTCGTCGGCCGGTGCCGGGAGAACGTTCCACAGCCGTGTGGTGCGGTCGTCGCTGGCGGTGGCCAGGAT
>JBKOWA010000556.1:0-3346 GCA_046724155.1 Actinomycetota bacterium | reverse complement strand
GGTCCGGGGCGGCCGGGGCCGAGGCGTCGCTGGTCGCCTGAGCCTGTTGGCGACCGGCAGGAGGACGGGGACCGGGGGAACGGGACGGGCCGGCCGGTCAGGCCGGCCGGTCCCCGAACAGCATGTGGCAGATGATCTTCTTGGCATACTCCACGGTCGTCGGCGAGGCCGACGGCTGGGTGGTGCCGCCGATGGCCGAGGCGACCTCATGCAGGGTGGCGCACAGCAGCCGGCCGAGCAGGTCCGGGTCCTCCACCACGATCTCGCCGGACGCGGCGAGGTCCTGCACGAAGTCGCCGATCGCCCGGGCCATCGCCGGGGTGTAGCGCTGCCCGTCCTCGCGGGCCAGCGCGACGTACGCCTCGCTGAGCACGATGGCGCGGTAGGTCGGATCCCGGCTGGCCTCGAAGTAGGCGTCCACCAGCCGGCGCAGCCGCTCCTCGCCCGGGCCCGTCGTGGCCGCCGCCGCCCGCACCCGGTCCACCACCACCGCGTCCACCGCGTCGCACACCGCGCCGAAGATCTCCTGCTTGCTGGCGAAGTGGTGGTACAGCGCGCCGCGGGTCACCCGGGCCGCGCCGGCCACCTCGTCGATCGAGGTGTCGGCGTAGCCGCGCTCGGCGAACAGCCGGGTCGCGGCGTCGATCAGAGCGCGCCGGGTGTGCTCGGTGTGCTCCTGCCGGAGGGTCTTCGGCACGGTTCGTCCCCTCTCCCGGTGGCCAGGCCGGGGCTCGTCCGGTCGCCGCAGGCCAGCGCCGCACGGCTGGTGCAGACCCTCATTCTATCTCCAACCGCAGTCCTGATGCCGGTCTTCACTATCTAACATGGTGACAGTATGTTAGCGTACGCAGATATGCAGGATTCTGGCGTCCTGGGACCGACCTGGGGCCCGGGGTCGTCCTGGCATCGAGGAGGAAGCCTGCGATGTTTGATGGCTTGAGCCGGCTGGCCTTCCGCTGGCCGAAGCAGGTGCTGCTGATCACCGTGCTGTTGGTCGGCGGAGCCCTGTTCTACGGGCTTGACGTGCTGGACGGGCTGAAGACCGGGGGCCAGATCGACACCAGCTCGGAGTCGGCCAAGGCGGCCGAGGTCCTGGAGAAGGACTTCCCCGGCGGCCGGCCCAACCTGATACTGCTCGTGCGGTCCGACCGGTCGGTGGACGACCCGGCGGTGGCCGCCGAGGGCAAGCGGCTCGCCGACCGGCTGGCCGCCGACCGGGACGTCCTGGCCACCACCTCGTACTGGCAGATCAAGGCGCCGGCGCTGCACAGCTCCGACGGCAAGATGGCGATCATCGCGGCCCGGCTGGCCGGCGAGGAGACCGAGGCCGAGAAGGAGTACGACCGGCTCGCCCCGGACTTCGAGGGCCGGCACGGGCCGGTCACCGTGGAGATCGGCGGCGAGGCCGCGATCCGCAGCGCGCTGACCAACACCATCCGGGATGACATCGCCAAGGCGGAGGGGATCGGCGTTCCGCTGGTCGCGATCGTGCTGATCATGGTGCTCCGCAGCGCCCCCGCCGCGCTGCTGCCGCTGCTGGTCGGGATGTTCTCGGTGATCGGCACCAACGCGGCGCTGAAGGTGCTCACCGAGTTCACCGACGTGTCCATCTTCGCGCTGAACCTGGCGACCGGCCTCAGCCTCGGTCTGGCCGCCGACTACGGGTTGTTCATCGTCAAACGCTTCCGGGAGGAACGCCGGCGCGGCAAGGACGTGGAGACCGCGCTGCGGATCACGATGAACACGGCCGGCCGCACGGTTGCGTTCTCCTCGCTCACGGTCGCGGTCTCGGTCTCGTCGATGCTGGTGTTCCCGCTGTACTTCCTGCGCTCGTTTGCCTACGCCGGCGTCGCGGTGGTGCTGCTCGCCTCGCTGTGCGCGATGGTGGCGCTGCCGGCCGCGCTGGTGGTGATGGGCGGCCTGATCGACAAGATGGACGTCACCAAGCCGTTCGTCTGGGGCTACCGGCGGGTGCGGCCCGCGCGGCCCCGCCCGGCCGGCCAAGCCAACGGCTGGCGCCGGTGGGCGGAGCTGGTGATGCGCTTCCCGGTGCAGTTCGCGCTCGCCGGCATCGGGATCCTGCTGTTCATGGGGTACCAGTTCCTGCACCTGAACATCGGCCTGCCGGACGACCGGATCCTGCCCGAGACCGCCGAGTCGCACGTCGTCTCGCAGGCGCTGCGGGACGACTTCAGCTCGGTGGCCACCGGAGACACCGACGTCCTGGTGCGCGGCGTCGGGGCCGGCCAGCGGACCGCCGAGCTCAAGGACTACGCGGCCCGGCTGTCCCAGGTGTCGGGCGTGGTCGCGGTGGACAGCGCGGTCGGCCGGGCGGTGCACGGGCAGGTCTCGCCGCCGACACCGCTGGACAAGCGGTTCGCCGGGCCCAGCTCGACCTACCTCGCGATCAGCACCGACATCGAGGCGGTGTCCACCGACGGGCAGAACCTGGTCAAGCGGATCCGGGCGGTGCCGGCGCCGTTCGAGACCCAGGTGGGCGGGTGGTCGGCCAACCTGCTCGACGCCAAGACCGCGCTGGTGGACAAGCTGCCGTGGGCCATGGGCATCGTAGCGGCGGCCACGCTGATCCTGCTGTTCCTGCTGACCGGCAGCGTGCTGATCCCGTTCAAGGCGCTGGTGATGAACACGCTGAGCCTGTCCGCCACGTTCGGCGCGCTGGTCTGGATCTTCCAGGGCAACCACGGGAACGGCCTGCTCAGCTTCCAGGAGACCGGCTGGGTGGACATCACGCTGATGGTCCTGCTGTTCTGCGTGGCGTTCGGGGTGTCGATGGACTACGAGGTCTTCCTGCTGTCCCGGATCAAGGAGGAGTTCGCCCGCACGCCGGACAACCGGACCGCGGTCGCCTACGGCATCGAGAAGACCGGCGGCATCGTCACCGCCGCGGCGCTGATCACCTCGATCGTGTTCAGCGCGATGGCCTCGGCCCAGGTCACCAACATCAAGATGTTCGGGGTCGGGCTGGCGCTGGCGATGATCATGGACGCGGCCCTGGTCCGGACCATGCTGGTGCCGGCCCTGATGCGGCTGGCCGGCCGGGGCAACTGGTGGGCGCCGCGCCCGCTGCGCGCGGTCTACGACAAGATCGGCCTGAAGGAGGAGGACATGGGCGACGAGCCGGCCCCGGCCACCGTCCCGGTCGGCCTGCCGGCAGCGGACGTCCGCAGCCAGCCTCCCGCGGCGTAGTCGCCAGTCCTTCCGTAACCCGTCCTCAAGGAATCGGCAGATAATTCTCAGGCAGGTGGCGGCAGGCGGGCCGTAACGGTCCGCCGGCCGCCACCTGCCCATTTGTGCCCAAATTTCGACGGGGCCGCCGGGGGTCGGC
>JBKOWA010000231.1:0-3042 GCA_046724155.1 Actinomycetota bacterium | reverse complement strand
GTACTACGCCCTGTTCGGCACCGACGGCGTGTACGAGCTGGCCGGAGCCGGCGGCCACAACACCGTCACCCCGGACGGCCTGAACGGCTGGGTGCCCGGCGGCGACCAGCAGCGCTACCTGGTCCTCACCAATGGCACGCGGCTCACCCAGGCCATCGACGCCCTGGTCGACGCCCTGCCCCGGCACGGCCGGCAGGCCGGTCGCGCCACCGGCTGACCTGCGCGGGGGAAGGCGCACACCGGGACCCACCCCGGCCGGCCGCCGCGAAGGCAGAAGCGGGCGGGGCGCCGGAGGGTCAGCCGCCGGCGAGGATGTCGTCGGCGTCGGCGATCGTGTAGGCGTAGCCCTGCTCGGCCAGGAACCGCTGGCGGTGCGCGGCGTACTCCTGGTCGACGGTGTCGCGGGCCACCACCGTGTAGAAGTGGGCGGTCTTGCCGTCGGACTTCGGCCGCAGCACCCGGCCGAGGCGCTGCGCCTCCTCCTGGCGGGAGCCGAACGTGCCGGACACCTGGATCGCCACCGCGGCCTCGGGCAGGTCGATGGAGAAGTTGGCCACCTTGGAGACGACCAGCACGCGGACCTCGCCGGCCCGGAACTCGTCGTACAGCCGCTCCCGCTCCCGGGTGGTGGACGATCCCTGGATGATCGGGGCGTCCAGGTCGGCGCCGAGCTCGTCAAGCTGGTCCAGGTAGGCGCCGATCACCAGCACCTGCTCCCCGGCATACCGCTGCACCAGCGCCCGTACCACCGGCAGCTTGGTGCGGGCGGTGGAGCACAGCCGGTAGCGCTCGTCGGGCTCGGCCACCGCGTACGCCATCCGCTCGGCCTCGGTCAGGGTGACCCGCACCTCGGTGCAGTCGGCCGGCGCGATCCAGCCCTGCGCCTCGATGTCCTTCCAGGGTGCGTCGTACCGCTTCGGGCCGATCAGGCTGAACACGTCGCCCTCCAGGCCGTCCTCCCGGATCAGCGTCGCGGTCAGCCCGAGCCGGCGGCGGGACTGCAGGTCGGCGGTGAGCCGGAAGATCGGGGCCGGCAGCAGGTGCACCTCGTCGTAGACGATCAGTCCCCAGTCCCGGGAGTCGAACACCTCCAGGTGCCGGTACTCGCCCTTCCGTCGGGTGGTCATCACCTGGTACGTGGCGATGGTCACCGGGCGGATCTCCTTGCGCTCCCCGGAGTACTCGCCGATCTCGTCCTCGGTCAGCGAGGTGCGGGCGACCAGCTCGCGCTTCCACTGCCGGCCGGCCACGGTGTTGGTCACCAGGATCAGCGTGGTGGCCCCGGCCTGCGCCATCGCCGCCGCGCCGACCAGGGTCTTGCCGGCGCCGCACGGCAGCACCACCACGCCCGAGCCGCCGGCCCAGAAGTTCTGCACCGCCTCGCGCTGGTATGGCCGCAGCTGCCAGCCCTGCTCGCGCAGCTCGATCGGGTGCGCCTCTCCGTCCACGTACCCGGCCAGGTCCTCCGCCGGCCAGCCGACCTTCAGCAGCGCCTGCTTCAGCCGCCCGCGCTCGCTCGGGTGCACCACCACGGTGTCGGCGTCCAGCCGGGCGCCGAGCATCGGGGAGATCTTCTTGTGGCGCAGCACCTCCTCGAGCACGGCTCGGTCTACTGTGGACAGAGTGAGGCCGTGCACCGGGTGCTTGTCCAGGCGCAGCCGGCCGTACCGGGCCATGGTCTCGGCCACGTCCACCAGCAGCGCGTGCGGCACCGGGTACCGGGAGTGCCGGACCAGCGCGTCCACCACCTGCTCGGCGTCGTGCCCGGCGGCGCGGGCGTTCCACAGCCCGAGCGGCGTGAGCCGGTAGGTGTGCACGTGCTCCGGGGAGCGCTCCAGCTCGGCGAACGGGGCGATGGCCGAGCGGGCCTCGCCGGCCCGCGGGTGGTCCACCTCGAGGAGCAGGGTCTTGTCGGACTGGACGATGAGGGGGCCGTCGGTCACGGCATACGACGGTACGCTGCCCCCGCCGCTCCCCGCCCCCGGTTGCCGGCTTACACAGGCCAGCGGCTACGCCGGGAAGCCCGGAGATCCGGCCCGCGATCCGGATGACCCTGATTACAGGTCAACACCCGCGCGGGCCGCCCTACCGTGCACTGATCGTCGGGAGGGAACGACTCAGGGCGCTCCACCCGTCGTGGATGATCTCTTCGAGCGAGGAGTGCTGCGGCCACCAGCCGAGATCGGCGCGGGCGCGGGTGCTGTCAGCCATGAGCACCTGCGGCTGCGGCTTGGGCGGGAGATGGTTGGCCGGCACCGGTCGGCCGGTGATGCGCCGGACCGCCGTCACGACCTCGGCCACGCTGACCTCGTGGCCGCTGCCGAGGTTGTAGACCATGTGCTCGCCAGGGCGGGCGGCCGGCAGCGCCAGGCAGCCGGTAGCTGCGGGGACCAGATGGTACTGCCGGTCAGCGTCGTTATCCGCGTTAGCTAGCTGGATGGGGCGATTGCCAGGGCCTCGCGTAGCTCGGTGACCGCGGGTCGTTCTCGGCGGTCTGGCGGTACCGCGCGGAGCACCATCCGGCCGGTCTCGGTGATCATGTTGCTGCGGTAGGCCGCAGGGACGTCGTGCAGGACGGCGACGGCCTGCTGTACCCCGGGTTCGGTGCCGCCGTCGACGACGGTGCACATCGCTTGATGGAGCAGGACGTTGGCACGGCGCTGGTAGTCGCTGGGGTACCTGCCCAAGACATGTTCCGCGGCGCGGGTGGCGGCGGCCTGGTCGCCAGCACTGGCATACACCCAGCTCTCGGCGAAATGGACCTGGTCGGGCGCCCAGAAGCTCGGTCCTGGCGCGGTTAGGTTGGCTGCGGACAGGTCGGTCAACGTGTTCAACGCCTGGCGCGCTTCCCGATGCCGCCCTAGCAGAGCCAGCGCCTTGGCTTCGGTGGACACCAGACCGGCCAGGCCGGTTGATGGGGTGCTGCCGGCGATCTGCCGGGCCCTGCGGGTCAGTCGGAGGACCGTCCGCAGGTCACGCTGCCCGTACAGGCCGTGGCCGGCCTCGCTTTCCCTGGCCAGTACGCGGAGGTGCAGATCGCCG
>JBKOWA010000419.1:0-3579 GCA_046724155.1 Actinomycetota bacterium | reverse complement strand
GGCCGGAACTCGGCGGTACGTGCCCAAGTCTCCCCTGGGGCCGGATCAGCAGTCCGGAACGCTTCAGACGTTCAGACGGCCCGGAAGAGCGCCTCGGCGATGACTCGGTAGCCCTCCCGGTTGGCATGGATGTTGGGTCCGACCGGGGCGGGTTCGCACATCCACGTCCAGGCGCAGATCCGGGCCACCGCGACCGGCACCAGCCCGTACCGCGTGGGCACGGTTCGCAGCAGGTCGGTGGTCCCGAACGCGTCCTGCACGTTGACCACCCTGGCCCCGAAGTGGCGGTAGATGTCCTCGAGCTGGCGGTTCACCGCCGCGGTCACCGCCACCGTGCCGACCGCGATCCGCGGCCCGGTGTCGCCGAGCAACCAGACCGCGAGGAACGGGTCGTAGTAGTTCATGGCCAGCACCGGCACCCGGGGCGCGGCCGAGCGCAGCATGCTGAGCAGCACCGGCAGGTTCTCCCCGATGCTGGTCAGCCCCTGCACTACGCAGGCCACGTCCACCCGCCCGTCGGGCGCGCAGTGGTTGATGTCGTTCGCGCCGATGTCGATGGTGACCAGCCGGATCCGGTCAGCGTTCGCCTGCAGGAACGCCACTGCGGCCGCGGCCTGCGAGCCGCTGCGGCCGTAGCTGCAGATCCCGCCGTTCAGCAGGGTGGTGGTGTTCTCCCCGGAGCAGCCGAGCTTGACCAGCCGCAGCGTCCGGTCGGTCCCGGCCAACCGCTCGAAGAGCTGGTCGGCGTAGCCGTCGGTGCTCGACACGCTGTGCCCGCCGGCGTCCGGCTGCACCCCGACGGCCAACGAGTCGCCGAGGGACAGGTAGTACGACGGGTCCGGCCCTGGCCGGGCCGGAGCGTAGTCGCCGAATGTGGGCACCGGAGGCCGGCCGAGGAGGGCCGGCGCGGCCGGCTCCGGGGCGGCACGCGGCGGCCCGGGGACGACCACCGCGACGGCGACCAGCACCAAGGTCATCTGACCGACGCGGAACAGCCATCGGAGGAACGCCACGCCTCGACGGTACGGGCCGGCCCTCGCACGCCGGCCTCGTTCGAACGAAGTCCGAGGTCAAGTCCGCCATCGCGGAGACCAGCGCCGGTCACCGCAGCCGTCCGCCGAGCCCCTCGCGGTGCTGCTCCGCCTTGAGCCGGTAGGCGGCGGCCGTTTGCTTGATCAGCGCCCGCTCGGCGTCGGTGATCTGGCGGACCACCTGGGCCGGGACGCCGGCCACCAGCACGCCCTCCGGCACCTGGCCCCCGGGCCGGACCACCGCACCGGCGGCGACCACCGACCAGCTGCCGACCCGCGCCCCGTTCAGCACCACCGCGCCCATCCCGATCATCACGTCGTCGGCCAGCTGCGCCCCGTGCACCACGGCCCGGTGGCCGAGGGAGACCCGGTGGCCGAGTACGCACGGGAACCCCGGGTCGGCGTGCAGCACGCAGCCGTCCTGGACGTTGCACTCGGCGCCGAGTACGACCTCCTCATCCTCGGCGCGCAGCACGCTGCCGTACCAGATGCTGCTACCCGTGCCGATCCACACCCGCCCGGCAACCACCGCGGTCGGCGCGAGGAACACGTCCGGGGCCAGCCGCGGCGAGTACCGGCCGACAGCGGTCACCAGTGCTCTCATCCGCGACCGCCGATCCCGCGGGCCCGGGCCGCGGTCACCACCAGCCCGGTCACCGTGTCCCAGCCGAGTGCGGTGGAGTAGATCACCATGTTGTAGAGCCGGCAGTCACACGGGTCGAGCCGGTACAGGTGCCGCACGTAGGCTGCGCGGGCGTTGTCGTTGTCCTGCAGGGCATGTCGCAACGCGGCCTCATCCTGGTCGGGATGTCGGCGGACCAGGCCGGCGAGCCGCGCCTCCACCGGGCCGTCCAGCCGCACGTGCAGCGCGCCCGGGACATCGGCCAACACGATCGCGCCGGCCCGGCCGAGCACCACCCCGCCGGCGCCGGACGCCACCTCGACCAGCACCTGCTCGGTCTGCTCCCGGAACGTGGCCTCATCGCAGATCGTCGCGTAGCCGACCGGCCCGGCGCCGGCCAGATCCGGCACCAACGCCATCGACGCCAGCACCCGCCAGATCCGGGTGTCGACGGTCTCGTCCCGCTCTTCGGCGTCGGCCAGCGGGACGCCCAGCTTGCGGGCCACGCTCGCCGGGATGGCCCGGTCCACGAACGGCAGGCCGAGCGCATCTGCGACCGCCGGCCCGATCTCACTGCCGCCGGCGCCGTAGGTCGCCGAGATGGTGACAAGGCCCATCACAGCCTCCTTCGCGCGGGGTCGGCCGCGGTATCCCGGTCGGCCCAGGACCCGGGGTCGACCAGGGTGGGTCGACCAGAATGTCAGATCAGGGACTTGCCGAAGAACCGGGCTGTGGGCGAGTCACGGTAGATACCGAAGCCCGGGGTGTCGTGGTAGCCACACGCCCGGTAGAGCGCGAGCGCCTCCGGCTGGGCCGTCCCGGTGTTCAGCACCGCGTAGCCGTGGCCGGCCACCGCCGCAGTGCGTTCCAGCTCGGCCAGCACCACACTGCCCAGCCCGCGGCGGCGCGCCGTCGCCGCCACGTACATCCGCTTGATCTCCACCGCGGACCGCCCGGCCACGGGCTGGTCGTGTACCCGCCAGCCGCCGCAGGCGATTGCCGTGCCGTCCAGCCAGCCGACCAGGAAGAGTCCCTGCGGCGGGCTGAACTCGGCCGGCTCAACCGGGGTCCGGTCGTGCCCGCCGTACCGCAGCACGTACTCGGCCTGCACCTGCGCCACCAGGTCCTGGACGAGCGGGTCCACGTAGGGCCGCGGCTGCAGGGCCAGCGGACCGGCCGGCAGGCCCGCGGCGCGGTCCCGCTCAGCGGGCACCGAGCCGCCAGCCGTGGTCGACCGGGCCGATGCCGGCGCCGAGGGGGAAACCGGCCGCGATCGCCCCGGTGAGGTAGTCCTTGGCCGCGCCCACCGCCTCGGCCAGCCCGTCGCCGAGCGCCAGCCGGGCGGCGATCGCGCTGGCCAGCGTGCAGCCGGTGCCGTGGGTGTGGCGGTTGTCCAGCCGGAGCGTGCGGAAGGTACGCCAGGTGGCGCCATCCCAGAGCACATCGACGGCGTCGCCCGCGAGGTGGCCTCCCTTGACCAGCACCGCGCGAGGGCCGAGCCCGAGCAGCTTCTCCGCGGCGCGCCGCATGCCGGCCTCGTCCTCGATCGGGATGCCGGCAAGTAACTGTGCCTCGGGGATGTTCGGCGTGACGAGGGCGGCCAGCGGCAGCAACTGCTGCCGGATCGCGTCCACCGCGTCGGGCGCTAGCAGCGGGTCGCCGTGCTTGCTCACGCTCACGGGGTCGACCACCAGCGGCGCGTCCACTGCGGAAAGCCCGGTTGCGACGGCGTCGACGATCGCGGCCGAGGCGAGCATGCCGGTCTTCACCGCGTCCACCCCGATGTCGTCCAGCACGCTGGCCAGCTGCGCCCGCACCGCCTCCACCGGCAGCTCCCACCAGCCCTGCACACCGACGGAGTTCTGCGCGGTGACCGCGGTCAGCACGCTCATCCCGTGCACGCCGAGCGCGAGCATGGTCTTCAGG